>JBFZDM010000236.1:0-6633 GCA_041307365.1 Chromatiaceae bacterium
GGTCCGGCTCTGCAGGGGTTCGGACTCGATACGGAGCATCTGGCGCGACTGATGGTCACCGAGCCGGAAGTTGCCGCTGGTCAGGTCGCCGCGGCCCTCGCCCAGGTCAGCGAGGATCTCACGGATCGGGTGGCGGGAGCGGGCGGGCGCGTGCAACTCGCTGTCATCGTCGATCCCATCGACCCCTTGTTCAGCGATTCGGGCCGCCGGGCGGTGGGAAGCCGGTCATTCGCGGCGGTACTGCGCCTGCTTGCCGCCCGGGACGGTATCTGGGTCATCGCCTCGCTGCGCAGCGATTATCTGAACCTGCTCCAAGAGCTGCCCGACCTCGCCGCAGCCTTGAGCGAAGCGAGCTGGTTCCCACTGCAGCCGCCCGCCACGGCGCGGATCCGCCAGGTCATCGAGATCCCCGCTCGGATCGCCGATATCGAGTACGAGGACATGGCCGGCGGCGCTGGGCGGGGTCTGGTCGATGCCCTGGAAGCGGAGGCGAGCTTGCTGGCGCATTGGCCCACTGTGTTGCAGCAGACCCTGGAGGAACTCTACCGGCGGGCCTCCGCCCGCGCGGGCGACACAGTGCCGGCCCGACATCCGGTGCTGACCCTCGACGACTTTCGCCGCCTGGGGGGGCTCCCGGGTTCACTGATCACCCGCGCCGACGCCTTTTGGAGAGACTTGGAGCCAGAACTGCGCGCCGCCATGCCGACCCTGTATCGGGCCATGATCTCACTGGAGGGAGGCGGAGCGCAGGCCCTCGGCATCCGGGCAGGCGACCTGCGTACGCTGACCCGCCTGCCGGTGGTCGCGAGGCTGGTCGAGCACATGATCGCGACGCGCCTGGTGGTGGCGGACGCGGAGGAGGATCCGCTGGGCGCGCCAGGGTACCCACAAACCGCCCCGCGCCTAGTCGATGACCTGCGGCGGCTCTGGACTCAGACCCAGGAAGAGTGGCGCGTGCGGCTTGGCGCCAGGCGCTTGTCCCGCTCCGGCGCGGATCCCATCGACCAGGTATCGCCCCTCGCCGCGAGCGAGCCCCACTCCTCCGGGGAGCACGACAAGGGCCGGAGCTGGGAGGACTATCGACCGATTGCCAGCTTCATTCACCCCGTGCTGATCAAGCGCTGGCAACCGGTCCAGGAATGGCTCGCGAATCCCGATCATCGGCGCGATCTCATCTTGCGTTACCAGCTCTCCCGACAGGCGCGGCTCTGGCGGCGCACCGACTGTAATCGCGAATACCTGCTGGGCGAGACCGGTTACGCCTCGGCGCTGGTCTTCGCCGAGGCCCACGCGGTCGAACTGGAACCGCTGGAGCACGAATACCTTGAACATTCACGCCAGCACCTGGGATTGCAGCGGCGGCGCAACCGCCTGGCACGCATTCTGGGACTGACCCTCGTTAGCCTCCTGGTAGTGGCGTCCTCGACCGCCTTCTGGGCCTGGGACGCCTCGAACCGGGCCTCTCTGAACTACCATCGCAGCCAGCTCAAGACCGCTGACATCGCCATCGATCATGGCAATACCGCCGAGGCCATCCGGTTGGCCCTGACAGCCGGTCCCTATCTGCCCATGGAAGCCACCGACACCCTGAGCCGGACCTTTATCAGGAACCGACTGATCACCCTGGTCACGACCGAGACCCCAGCCGGCGCCAAACCGCTGGCGGCCGCGTTCAGTGACGATGGGGAGCTTCTCGTGACCCAAGCCCCCGGAGGCGGTGCCGAACTCTGGACCTTGCGCGGGCAGCGCTTTCATTTCGACCAGCCCCTCTTTGGTCCGGAGCTGGAAATCCACACGGTGCGGGTCGTCGGGGAGGGCAAGGGCCTGACGATCCTCGGCATCGGCCAGGCCGGCGTGTGGCGACTCCCTGCCGCGCCGGGGCAGGCGCCGGCCTGGACCTGTGGCGGGCGTGCCGCAAGCCCCGGGCGTGCCGCCAGCCCCGTCGCCGTGGATGCGAGCGGGCGTTATCTGGTCCTGATGCATGGCGAGCAGCGGTCGCGCTCCCTCTGTGTTCTGGATCTGGAGCAGCCGGGCGAGCCTCTTTGGGATCGGTTGATCCATGAGCGCGGCGTGCGCAGCCTCTCCTTCGCTCCCGATGGCAAACTGCTGGTGACGGCATCATTCGATGGATCCGCCAAGGTGCTGGAGACTCTGACGGGGAAGGAACGCGCGGTTCTCCCCACCAGTGGCTCACTCGGACGTCCCGCTTACCATGCCGACTTCGACCCGGCCGGGGAACGTATCGCCGTGGCCTGGGCGGATGACCGCATCAGAGTCTATGACCTGAACGGACGGGAGCTTGCCGAGCTGGGCACCATCGTTCGCGACGGCCGGAAAATCCGCATCCATCGCTCCGCGGTCCGCAACCTCGCCTTTGCCCCAAGGGGTAACGCCCTGGTGGCCGGTGATGAGGACGGCCAGGTGGTCCGTTGGGACCTGAAGACAGGTCAGGCCCAGATCTTTGGTCACCACGATCTCGGCGTGGAGCAGGTGCGGATCTCGTCCGGGAGCGATCCCGGCTTCGATGAACCCATGGTCCTGACCGCCTCGCTGGATAATTCTGTCCGTCTATGGGGGCTCTGGACCGGGCAGAGCCTGGCCGTGGTCAGTCACGAGGGGGATGTATCGGAGGCACGCTTCAGCCGGGACGAAAGCCGTATCCTCACCTATTCACGCGAGGACGGCTCGGCCCGACTCTGGTCGGTCAGGCCGACCGCGACCTTCGCCTTCCAGTTGCCCAGCACGGACCAAGTCTCGCATCTGGCCATGGCGGAGGCGCCCGAGTCCAGAGTGAGCGGAACCGCGGCGACGACCCTGGTGGCGACCGCCGCCCATGATGGCCGGGTTGAGGTGTGGCGCTACGGCCGGCTCGGTGATACCCAGCCACCCGTAAGGCTCTGGAGCTTCGGGGGAGAGGGGAAGGGCCATCGCGATCGGGTGCGTCGTGTCGCCTTTTCCCCGTCCGCTCGTCTCCTGGCCAGTGCCGGCTCCGACGGGACTGCCCGTATCTGGGATCTCGCGACAGGGCATGAATGCACCTTGGCGATGATGCCCGACGGGCAACCCTGCACCAGGAATGGCGACAGGGACTGCCCAGTCGTCAATCAGACGATCTTCGCGCCGCGGGGGGGCTGGCTGTTGACCGCGTCCAGTGACCCGCAGCAGCCGGTACGACTCTGGGATCCTCAGGCCTGTGCGCCCCTGGGCGAAGGGTTGCCCTGGGAGCAAGCCAAAATCAGTGTCAAGGCCGCGGCCGTGACGCGGGGTGATGACGGCGGGGTCTGGGTGGCCACCGGCAATGACGCGGGTGAAATCCGCGTGATCCATGCTGACGAAACCGGTCAGTGGACCCAGGTCTGCGCCGGGCCTTGGCATCGGAATATGGTCAATGA
This sequence comes from Chromatiaceae bacterium, assembly GCA_041307365.1. Lineage (GTDB taxonomy): Bacteria > Pseudomonadota > Gammaproteobacteria > Chromatiales > Chromatiaceae > M0108. Next base: position 3,393 of record JBFZDM010000236.1, read on the forward strand.
CCTGTCGTTCGCCCCTGGGGCGCGCCAGCTTGCCTCGGCGAGCGAGGATGGTCGCGCCGCCCTGGTCTCACTGGCCGAGGGGAGCTGCGGCGAGCCCCGCTATCTTGAGCCCCAAGGCGGCGCGCTTTCCAACGCGCGCTTCGCTCCGGACGGCGAGGCGCTGGTCACCACTACCAGCGACGGGAACGCCCAGGTCTGGCGGGCGGATGGCTCGCCGCTCGCCCAGCTCAGCGGACATACGGCGCGGATCACCAATGTCGAATTCACTCCGGACGGACGCTGGATCCTCACCGCCTCGCGCGACGGCTCGGTACGCATCTGGCCACGCCCCACCGCCCCCCTGTCCCAGCCCCTGGCTGCCTATCTGACCCTGTCAGCAGGACTCGGCGGCGTCTCCCATGCCAGCTTCAGCCCGGATGGCAACAGCATCGCGGCCGCGTACCGGAATGACGCGACCCTGCTCTGGCAAGTCTGGAGCGAGGAACCGATGCGGGATCAGCGCGTTGAGGCGGCCTGGGGTCACGATCGCGCCCGCTTGTCCCTGATCCAAGCGGCCCAGCGCTTCATGGACGAGAACCTGCGCCCATCACGGCGACCGCCTCCCTAGTCGGCGCGGCAATCAGGGCGCCTTTGCGGGACGCCCGCTCCAGGTCCGCAGATCCCGAACCACATCCGCGGCCAGCAGCGCGGCTAATTGGTTGAAGGCATCCGCCATGGCCTCCGGTGTCGCGCCTTGCACCTCGACCTCGCCGCTATAGCGACGATGCAGCAGGGAGCGACGGTCATCGGCACGCACCAGGGCCAGGGTGAAGGCGCCGACCACGCGCGGCGGCACCGCCGTAGGCAGATGCTCGAAACGATCCACCTCGCCGCCGAGGAGGTAGTCGGCACGACCTCGGTCGGCCGGGAGGAGGACGAACTCGAAAATGCGAGCCGCGCCGATGGCATCGGCCAGGTTGCGCGAAAGGGCCCGAGGAACCGGTTCGGCCCAAAGTAGATTGTCGTACCGCTGCACCAGCAGGGGGGCTGCCTCGGTCCGGAAGATGATCTGTCGCCCCCCGGCAAAGCCGCGTGCCGCGAGATCGTTCACCAGGAGGCTTGCCGGCATCGGTGAACCGATCGGTGCCTCCATGGCCGGTGGCGTAAGCGAATAAAAGCGATCCTGCATAATGGGTGCCGGCGAACCACACCCGGCGAGACCCATGATCAGGATCAGGACCGGTAGAGTGGATAAGCGAACCCGGTTCCTTATTGAAACCATGGTGCCTGCTCCTCTTGAACGCGCCGCCTGAGGATGAGGGTCGGATCGCTGCGTAGATCGTTCGAGAAGGCGGCGAGATTCCGGCTCGCGTCCTCGATGTTGGTCAAAATGGGGGTCAGGGCCGCCGAGAGCGATTGCAGCAGGAATTGGGTGTCGTCGAGGGAGCGTTGCAGTGCCGGGCGGTTCTCGTTGACCAGGCCGCGTATGTCGATGGCCAGGTCGCCGTAGTCGCTCACCGCGCGCTGCACATCCTGGGTACTGCCGGTCATGTCGGCGGTGATCCGCGCCAGGCTCGCGGACATCTCCTCGACCGAGCCGAGAATCGCGCCGATTGCCTCGGGGTCGACCGCCGCGACCAGGTTCTCCGTCAGGAGCCGCAGATTCTCGAAGGCCCCGGCGAGTTGGTCGCGGTTCTCGCTCAGCCCCTCGCCCTGATCCCCGCCAATCCCGATCAGCAACTCGATGGTCTTGACCTGATCGCGAATGCTGGCGAGGGTTGGGGCGATGCTATCCTCGACCACCAGGCGCACCGTCTCCGTGAGGACAGCGAGTTGCTCGGTCAGATCCGCCTCGGGTTCGCGGGCATCGATCACTGCCCCGCCGGGGAGCAGATCCGCCGAGCTTCCGGCTCGGATGGTGATGGCGCTCCCTTTCAACAGACCCAGTGATGACAGTTGAGCCGCGCTATCCCGCGGGACCGGCCAATTATCGCGGATCCGCATCGTCATGCGAAAACAGGGCAGACTGGGCGAGCGTGGCGGCGCGCCGACCGGCGGGTCGGGGCAATGGAGGCGATGGGATTCGGTGCCGGGGAAGACCGGCGAGATCCGCTCGACGAGGCCGATGACATAGCCTTCCTGGACCACCTGCATCCCGGGGTCGAGTCCATCCGCATCCAGGAAATAGGCATCCAGCCGATAGGCGTGGCCAAACAGTCCCGGCAGGATCAGGGCGAAGGTGACCACGACCAAGGCCGCCATGGCCAGGACAAAGATGCCCGCCAGGAGCAGGTCGCGGCGCTCGGCCAAGGCCCGGCGCTTGCCCGGCGCCCCGATCTCGGGCGGCGCGTAGAGCCGGTCGAGGCGGCGAGCGGCAGGGCTGGTATCGTTGCTCATATTCTCTCCCTCAGGGCCTCCCCCTCAGGACCGCCCGCAGCTCGAAACGCCTCGCGCTGGCGGCCTCCAGATCAGTCACCGCGCCCTCGAACAGCAATCGCCCGCGATCCAGCACGGCGACCCGGTCGGCGGTCCCGGCCAGTGCATCCGGGACGTTGTCGGTCGCGATCAGGGTCAGCCGTTGGTTTTCCCTCAAACCCCGCAAGACCGCCAGGGTGTCGCGCGCCGCGGTGGGATCCAGCCCATCGGACAGACCATCCCAGATCAGGAGTCTAGGGCGATGAATGAGCGCGCGCGCCAGCTCGACCCGTCGCTGCTGTCCCAAGGACAGAGCGCGCGGCAGATGATTCTCGAGTCCATCGAGACCCAGCAGCGTCATCACCAGTCGCGCGGCGCGGGCCATGTCGTTGCGAGTCATGGGCGCGTCTCGCAAGGGCAACAACAGATTTTCCAGCACGGCATGGTCGGTCAATAGCGAACCACGCTGGAGGACCGCGCCCATCTCGCGACGCAGCCGCTTCATGGCGCCCCCTCGGAGTCGCGCCAGATCATGACCCAGCACCTGGATTGTACCCGCCGAGGGCCGGTCGAGTCCGAGGATCAAACGGGTCAACAAACTCTTGCCCGCGCCGTTCGGCCCGCAGATGAGAAGCCAGGCCCCCTCGGGCAGGTTGAGACAAATGTCGTTCAAGGCCATGCGCCCGCCGACATGCTGATAGACCCCGTCAAGACTCAGCGCCGCGACCATCCTGACACCTCACATCGCTATCGACCGTCCCATACCATGCCGCCATGCGATCACACCCGCAAGAAGAGGATATAGAGCAGATCCGTGACCAGGATCGCCGTGACCGCCCCGATCATG
>JBFZDM010000238.1:0-2961 GCA_041307365.1 Chromatiaceae bacterium
GCCACGATCTCGACGGCCTGCGTCGTCTGATCCGTCGCATCCAGGGCTGGGCCCAGGAACGCGGTGCGCCGGTGTGGACCGGATTGAAGCTGTCGCTGCAACTGGCCCTAATCCAAAATAAGGACACCTGTCCGCCTACCGGACGGTTTCCCTGTCTCGGGCGGATGAATTCTCAGGTCTTCAACGATTCCTTCAATAGTGCGTCAAAGGCGGCGCTCGTAACGGCATAGTCATCAAAGAGGCGATGGTACTCCTTGACCAGACGTAGGCTGAGCTTGGTGGCGTGAGCGGTCTCTTGGGCGGTGAGGCCCTTGGTCTTGCACGTGAAGACTTGGCGGAAGTTGGTGATGTAGCGGTCGATGGCTCTGGTGCTGTGCTTGGTCAGGTTGACGACTTGGGAGACGGTCTTGCCTTCGATGAAGAGCAGGCGACAGATCTCTTTCTTGTGGGTCAGGGTAGGCCCCATGTCGTGGATGGTGCCTCGGCGTGGCAGCAGTCTGCCGTGTTCCGCTTCCCACTGAGCGATGTACTTGCCGACCGTGGGCGACGTGGTCTTGAACATGATGGCCAGCTCGGATCCGGTGACGCAACCGCCCTGGGCGTCGATCTCCAGACAGACACGAGCGACGGCTTCGCGTTTGATGTCGCGCAAACGCTTGCCGTCGCGGCGCTGCGCGGCCTCGTCCTCGGCCAGCAGGGAGATGATGGCCGGGACCATGCGGGTCTCGCGGATGCTTTTGCCGTAGGAGGAGACTTCGTCCTTGGCGACGCTGATCCAGGTGGTCTGGCCTGGTCGCAGGTTGGCGGTGGCCGGGAAGAACCGATGGACCATGTCGACGATGCCCTGCACGATTGACCGGCGGGCACGTTCACCGGCGAGTTGGGGGAACTCGCTGGCAAAGAAGGCCTCCAGGGCGCCAACGAAGGTCTTCTGCGCGGCCGGTCCGTAGGTGTTGACCAGGTATTCCTTGGTCGCCTGCTCGTTGGGGAGGTGGCGATGGACGAAGAGGGGATCGTTCATTTTGCCCCCTTTTTACCGGCCGACGCGGTGTCGGCGGGTGATTCCGCAATGAGCTGTGACAACTCCTTGAATCGGTAGGCGTAGGTCGGTTGATCTTGGGCCTCCTGGTACATGGTCTGATCCTAGATGCCGCAGTTGGTCGCTTGCTCTTCTGATGGAATCGCTTTGCTGTCAGCATGTTGCCAACCGATCTCCGTCAGCAGCCAGCTCCCCCAGAGGGTGAGTCCGGCGTCGTCCTCCCGCCACGTCAACCCGACACGATCGCCATCCAGACTCCTGGTGGCGTCTTTCATGTGCGCATCGACCAGGATGCTCAGGTGAGCGCCCATGGCGGGATGGTGCCGTTTGCCCAGTTCTTGGATGCCAGCGGGGTGCTGGAGGCGTGGGAGTCGGACTGCCCGCTGAAGCGGACCAGTCCGAACGCATCGAGTCTGCGCGCCATTCTCGGCACCTGGATCGTCGCGGTGTCGGCCGGGCAATCTCGCTATGCGCACATTACCGGCGTTCGTGGCGACCGGGTCACGCCGCAAGTGCTGGGCTTCAAGCGCCTGGTGAGCGAGGACACGGTGCGCCGCGCTCTTGGTGCATTGGTTGGTGAACACATTCGCCTGGAAGATGCAGAGGCCCAAGCAGCTGCCCGTTCAGCCGCCCAGGCTGCGGCCACGACATGGAGCCAGCGGCACCTGCTGGCCTCGGTGTCACCGTTATTGGCAGAACGTTGGATCATGGATCTGGATGTGACGATCAAGCCGCTCTATGGATTCCAGGAGGGCAGCGTCGTCGGACATAATCCGCACAAGCCGGGCCGCCCATCGCATGCCTTGCACACCTTCCTGGTGGCGGGTCTGCGTCTGCTCGTCGGCGTCGAGGTGCACCCCGGCGACGAGCACACCGCCGCCTCCACGAAGCTCGATCTCACCGATCTGCTCAGCCGCATCCCGCGCGACCGCTGGCCTTATCTGTTGCGTGGCGACTGCGCCTATGGCACCGAGCACATGATGGAATGGCCGGAACAGCACGGATTGCACTATCTTTTCAAAGTGCGCATGACCAAGCATACCCGCGAACTTGTCAACCATCTCGACCTTACCCAGGGGTGGGCCGACCTTGGCGACGGCTGGCAGGCCAAGGAGTCGAGACTCCGCTTGTCGACCTGGACCCGTGATCGGCGCGTCATTGTCCTGCGCCGCCCACGCCGACAGCGCTACCCACGCCGTGCGGACATCGAAACCGACAAGACCGGCACCCAGCAAGTCATTGCCGAGTGTGAAGCGTATATCGTCGCGGACGACTTCGAATACCAGGTCCTCATCACCTCGCTCGACCTAACCCTGTTCGAAATCGCCCACCTCTACCGTGATCGGGCGGACTCCGAGAATGTCTTCGACGAACTCAAAAACCAATGGGGATGGGGCGGTTTCACCTCCCACGACTTCGCCGTCACCCAACTCGCCGCCCGCATGGTCGCCCAGGTCTACAACTGGTGGTCCATCTTTGTCCGACTGGTCAGCCCCAACCATCATCGCGAGGCCGTCACCTCGCGCCCGGCCCTCCTGCACAGCATCGTGCGGCAGACCATCTCCGGCGGACAGCGATTCCTCTCCATCACCTCCAATCACCACTGGCGCGACATCCTCGGCAACGCCGTCATGCGCATGACGGCCTTCTTCGCTTCATTTGCCAAGGCCGCGGAGCAGTTGACCAACTCGACGCGGTGGGACGTACTGCTCACGGCCATCTTCGCCAAGGCGAGGGCTGGCCCGGCGACCTGACGCTGGTCATGGCCAGAGTCGAGTCGTTCCGACCGAGGTGGAGAGCCACCACGTAAGGGGCAACTGCGATTTCTAGGCTGATAGGTCTTCACCAGAGCCGGTGACAAGTTGGCGGCCCGGGCAATGGCGATCTGGTCAAGGCCCTTGATCACCAACAGGGAGACGCGC
>JBFZDM010000244.1:0-5597 GCA_041307365.1 Chromatiaceae bacterium
AAAATTGTACTGGTCGGTAAAGTTGTTCGTAATGTCGCTAGCGCCAAAGGAGATGATGGTTTCCTCATCCAGGGGTATGACGCCCCAGTCGGTTTCCGCTCCCAGGACATGGCCGGCCGGAAGGACAAGGAGGATCAAAGTAAGTATGCCGCGCAGGTGAAAGCGAACCGAAGCCAAAATCCTGGCCCGGATTCGAGGAGGGCTGCCTGCGTGGGTGCTGGGATGGGTCATGGGTGCTTAGCCTCTTGAGCGGTCATCAGCCTACGGGGTTTAATGGACTTCTATCGATCGGTATGGCCGGGAAGGCGCTAGTCCTGGCAGTCTTCCAGAGGGCTGCCAACAGCCGGCGCGCCCGGTTATGTCAACTAAGCACTATTTGGGCCAATGCGCTAAATAAAAATAACCAACTGAAATTAATAAATAAAATTATTCATAATCTCTGCGAATCCCTGGTCTTGGCAAGGCCGTCTGCCATAAGGGCAGCACCCTCGGGGGGGTGGCTGCCAATCTGGCGGTCAACGCAGGCCGCGTGGGGCCGGATCTACCCGGTCGGACCCGGTCCGGCGCTGGCATGGCAGCTTTCTCCAAATGCTGCCAGAATGGCAGATGCCCTGTCGGGCTCTGGTCCCCGGCCCTGCCGAGGTCTTCTGGATGCCTTGTTCGAAGCTCGATCAGGAAGTGCTGCTCAGGCCCTTCCAACCGCCGGGGTGATGGAGCCCTCTTTCATGAACATTAGTTTAGCAGCCCTTATCCGGCCGGTCGAAATTCAGGCATGAGCGATAGCATCCTGCTGGTTGGCAGGGATATTGGTGCCCTGCGGCTTGTTGCCGCCGATCTCCGGGAACGGGGGTTTCGGATTGCCCTGGCTGGGGATGGCGCCAAGGCGCAGCGGGAATTGGTGGCCCAGGCGCCTGATCTGATCCTGCTGGATCATCCCTGGCCCCTGGACCTTGGGCAGACCCTGATCGAGCAGTGGGCAGGGGAACACGCGGTGCTCGTGCTGTGCGCCGAGGCTGGCATCGAGGCCGGGCTCCAGGCGATGCGGTTCGGGGCAACGGAGTTCCTGATCAAGCCCTTGGATCAGGAAGAGCTGGCCGCGTCGATCCGCCGCGTCATCGACAACAGCCTGCTCTACCGCCAGGGCGATTTCTACACCAGCGTCCTGCGGCATGAAGCGCCCAGCCTGCTGGTCGGTGAAAGCGAGCCGCTGCAGCAACTTCTGAGGGTCATCAAGGCCGTTGCCCCCAGCGAGGCGACGGTGCTGATCCTGGGCGAGAGCGGGGTCGGCAAGGAGAAGGTGGCCCAGGAGATCCACCGCCTGAGCCCGCGCGCGCAAGGGCCGCTGGTGGCGGTGGATTGCTGCTCCCTGCCCGAAACCCTGTTCGAAACCGAACTCTTCGGCCACGAGCGCGGCGCCTTTACCGGGGCCTCGCACCGGAAAACCGGCCTTGTCGAACAGGCCCGGGGGGGGACCCTGTTTCTGGACGAGATCGGCGAGATATCTCCCACGATCCAGGCCAAGCTGCTCAGGGTGCTTGAGACCCGAAGCTTTCGGCGGCTTGGCGGCACGGCGGAGCTCCAGGCGGATGTCAGGATCATCGCGGCGACTAACCGCGATCTCGAGGCGATGGCCCGGCGGCGCGAATTCCGTCAGGACTTGTTTTTTCGCCTCAACGCCTTCGCGGTTCAGGTGCCGCCTCTCCGTGACCGCCGCGGGGACGTCCCACCCCTGGTGAGGCACTTTCTCGCCGGCTCCGGATTTTCCAGGCGGGTCGTGAAGCGGGTGAGCGCGGCCGCCATGCAGCAGCTGCTGGAGTACGACTGGCCGGGGAATGTCCGGGAATTGCGCAATGTGATCGAGCGCGCCATCATCCTGTCCGGCAATAGGCTGAAAATCGAGCCCGAGCATCTCAACCTGAGCCGGCGCCCGCCGCCGCCCACCCCCGGCCTGCCGGACGGCGCCGCAGGGGTGACCCTGACCTTCGCTCACGAACCGACCCTGGCCGAAATCGAGCAGCGCTATGTGCAATTGTTGCTGGACCGGCACCGGGGCAGCCGGGCCGAACTGGCCAGGGTACTCGGGATCGGCGAGCGGACACTGTATCGCCTCCTGGCCAATCTCAAATCGGAACCGGTTCCTCCTCCCTGGGAGTAAGAAGGGTTAGCCCCGGCGGGAGGCGTGAACCCCGCCCGGGCGGAGGCGGATAGGGGTCGTTGACCCTGACGCGAGGCGTCACGCAGCTTCATCCGCCTTGAGTCGCGGCAAGCGGCGGTAAGGTCGGGCATGCCCCCGACTCAGGTGTAAAAATTAGCCTTCAAACCTCTTCATTCAAGCGCCGCATGACCCCGCGACGCAGGCGTGGCGACCCCTGGCCCCTCCGCCGCGCCACCAGCCCCGCCATCGGCCTTGCTTTGGATTAGGAGACCCTCGTCCCGCAGCAGGGCATAGGCCGCGCCTACCTGGGCGTATTCCGCAACCGTGGGCTCCGACATGGGGGGTAGGGCGTCCGAATCGGTGTAACGGCGCAGGACGGGATAGGCGTCCCGGTAATCCTGTGCGTCCTTGGGCTGTGTTGCAGAGGGTTTGTTGGGGGGGAAATAAGCCTCGTTGACCGCGCGCATCTCCCCCCAGAGGGCCGGCAGGTGGAAGTGTGGCCCATGGACCGGCAAGCCACGCAGGGGTTCGGCGATTCCATCCATCTGCGAGAGTTTGGAGAGGGGAAAAAGGGCCGAGCGCGCCCCGACGCCGGTAATGTAGCTCAGCCCCTGGGGGTTGGCGCCGAGTTGGGGGTGTGGGCTGAGCCAGGCCCATTCCCGATAGATCTCCTTGCCGGTAAGGTGATAGGCCTGCAGGAGCGGCAGGGTGGCGGCGGTGGAGCGGGCAAAGGAGCCCCAGCCTACCCATTGGATGGCATGGTGGATGGGTGCCCGGAAAGGGTGCTCCTCGGCCTTGCGGATCCGCCAGTCGGCGGCGGCGATCAGGGTGGATTTGGCCTTGCCGGCGAGGTCCGGATCGCGGTCGGCCTGGTCCGCCTTCAGAAAGGCCCAGAGTGCCGCCTGCCCCTGATCCTGGAAAGAGACGTTGCCTGTGGGATTCACATCGACCTCGCCGGCTAGCCGGCGATAGGCTTCGCGGTATCCTTCTTTGCCCGTCGTGCGGTAGAGCTCGGCACTGGCCCAGAGCAGGTTGTCGCGGGCCGAGGGGTCGGCGTATTCGCCGGCGCGAATCCCCTCGGGGTTGCGGTAGCGGTCGCCCTCGGCGGGCCATTGGGGGCGGGTCCGCATAAATTCCCAGGCGGCCTCGGCGGCCCCCAGCACCTCGCCGGCGCGCTCGGGGCGATAGCCGCGTAGCAGGCGGGCATGGATGGCGGCGACGGCGGCGAAGACGGCGGTGGCGTGGGTGGTCTTCTCGAACACCAGCCGGGGCTGGTCGATGCGGTGAGGCAGCACGTTGTCCCAGGTGGCGCTGGCGATGCGGGAGTAGACACCGCCGTCTTCGGGGTCCTGCATGCTCAGGAGCCAGTCCATGCCCCACTCGAGTTCGTCGAGGGCGTCGGGGATGCCGTTGCCGCTCTCGGGGATGCCCAGGTCCCCGTCCCTGAAGACGCTGGGGGCCAGATCGATGGCGGCACCGATCTGGTACCAGACTGGCCCGAGGTTGACGACATACTGGCCGAAGTCGCCCGCGTCGTACCAGCCCCGCGATACCGGCAGGTAATCGCCGGGGGTCTCGCCACGTCCCAGGGGGGAGTGCCCTACTGCGGCATGGAAGACGCCGTCGAGCAGGGGGGGGATCCCGCCCGCCGAGCGCTCGTGACCGGGATCGGCCCAGGGCGACGTGACGGGGGTGGTGTTGCGATGGTGGTAGAAAAGGCGCAGCACGCTCCGATAGACGGGTTCGTAGACGTCGGGGGCGATGTCGAAGGCCTCGGAGAGGCCGAGTCCGGCCACCCGCAGCCGGTAGCGCCCCGGGGTGATCAGCGTCGTGAAGTCGGCCTCATGGACATCATGGCCGCTCCAGGGGTCGGCGCTCGCCCGGAGTTTGGCCTCGCCAGCGAATACCGGCAGCCCGGTGGTCGCTGAGATCACCTCGAAACGGGTCCCGTCCAGTGGCAGGGGGCCCAGGGTCCCAAGCCAGTTGCCGAGATAAGCGTACTTGCGAGCCCGGGGAGCATAGCCCAGATGATTGATCTGGATGGATCCGGACTGGCGTTCCGGCCGGTAGGCGACTGGCAGCGCCGCGGCGGCCGGCCCCAGGGGCCGGCCGTCGGCGCCCGGGACCAGGGATGCATCCAGCCGGTAATCCTGGCCTGGCTGCAATGGGTGAGGAAAGAGCAGGTGGAGGCGGGCCTCGACGATGGGCTGGCGCTTGGCCCCGAAGCCGACAACCTGTTGGTCGCTGCCCGTCCCAACGGCCTCGACGGGGTCAAGGTAGCGGGGGTCGGTGAGGCTGGCCAGGGTGTAGCGACGGAGGTCGGCGGCGGCCCTGGCATGGTCCAGGTTGTCCAGCCCCAGGGTGATGGCCCGCTGGGAGCGGGTCTCCAGGTAGCGGACCCCGGGGGCCGGTGTGGGCTCGATCTGGCTCACGGCCATGGCGGCGGGGGCCCGGGCCAAGGGCGAGGTGATGCCCAGTTGGCCGGCGGCCTGCTCAGTGTCCGAGCAGGCCATCCCCGCCATGAGCCACAAGCCGGCGCCGAGCAGACAGGCCCCGCAGCCCGGGGCGAGAGGGGCGCGAGGGTATTTCATCCTTTCGAGGACGAGATGCCTTGCTGCAAGATGATGCCGGTCTGCAGGGCCTGGATAGTGGGCACGATTTGGTTGAGCATGCGCGCCCAGGTGGCCAGGCCGGTTGTGGGGACGAAGACGATGTCGCCGGGCTCCAGTTGGACATCCTGCGCCTGGCCGGTGATTATTTTGTTGAAATCGGTGACGATCAGGGTCGGATTGGACAGGGAGCCGCGCACGACGTGGATGCGCGACCTGTCGGCATCCGCTGTGAAGCCCTCCGCCATGGCCAGGGTTCGCGACAGCGGCATTTCCTCGCGGAAGGCGAAGAGGGCCGGAGCCTTGACCTCGCCGATGATGTAGATTTCCTTGGACAGGCCGGAGGGGATGTTGATGTAGTCCCCCGGCTGGAGTTGAATGTTGAACCGCATGTCCCCTTGGCGCAGGAGACGGACGAAATCTACTGGCAGTACCTGGCCGTTGCGCGAAACGAAGGCATGGGTCAGGTCGGCGAGTTCCACTGAACTTGCCCGATACTGGCCCTTGTTGAGTCCGCCGGCCTTGGCGATGGCGTCCACCAGGCTGACGTCGGTCTGGAGCGGGTAGACACCGGGTTTGACCACCTCGCCGGCGACGGTGTAATTGAGGCTGTTGAACTGCTGGACCACAACGGTGACCTTGGGGGCCAGCAGGTACTGACCCAGCCGTTCGGTGATGTCCGCGGTCAGTTCGTCCACGGTCTGCCCCTCGGCCTGGACATCGCCCACCAGGGGGAAGGAGATGAGGCCGTCCGGCCGCACCGGGATATTTTCCAGGCTGAGGTCAGCCTCGTCGTAGACCGAGATGCTGAGCAGATCCGACTTGCCCAGGCG
>JBFZDM010000271.1:0-5675 GCA_041307365.1 Chromatiaceae bacterium
CATCGCGGTTCAACTCGGTGCCGAGAAAGTATGTCGATACCCATAGACCGGCAAAGGGGGATGCGTCGAACCCAATTGACTGGGCGTGCTGGACGACGTGCGCCAATTACTCGATGCAGTGAAGCTCTATGCCATTGGAACACAAAGACTTCTACATCGGGCGTGAGTTCTGGACCGCCACTGGCCGCTGGCGCTGCACCGACGTGGGTACGCGGACCCTCTGCGCCATCAAGCTGGAAGGTGATCCCGAGAACTGGATAGGGCCACCCTATGCCGCGGCTGAGTTCGTCTTTGACGAGTACGACCTCTGCGGCATCTACGCCACCGAGGAAGAGTGGCGCGAGGAGATGGCGGAATGGCCCGCGGGGCTGAGCCAAGCCAAGGCGTGATAGCCCCAGCAAGAATAGGGAGTGGTGCAAGCGACCGCGCATCCAGCCTTCGAGCCAATGTGGTCACCTGCTTGGCGTGACACTCGGCAAACCGAACAACGCACAGGAGATCGTCAAAATGCTCGCCACCCACACCACCGACTGGACTGAACAGTGGAAACAACAGGGCCTACGGGAAGGTTTTCAAGCGGGCACGGAACAAGGCTACCGGCAGGGTGAAAGCATGATACTCCGCCGCCAACTCCAACGGCGTTTTGGCTCAAGTCCTCCGAAATGGGTGGATGAGAAGCTGGAGAGGGCCGATACAGACCAACTGGAAGCCTGGGCGGATGCGCTGCTGGATGTGCCCGCGCTTGAGGCAGTGTTTGGGGAAAAGAAATAGCGGTATCAGCAATGGGCATGTTCGATTCATTCTACGTCGAAATCGAGGGCAAACCCGTCGAGCTTCAGACCAAACGCTTCGGCTGCATGCTGGGGCACTATCTAACGGGCGATGTGGTGGGCGGCGCGGGAGCCGGCGTTCGAGTCTACCTCGATCATGCGGGCTTCGATGCCGAGGGCAGGCGCACTTGGCGCGATGAGGAGCAGTCGCGCCGCTTTTCGGTCTTTCTCATCATCGCCCACGGGGTCTTTGTGGATTACGAGGTCGAAGAGGGTGAGGTCGCGCCGGACGCGGCGTTGCGGCGCATCCGCGAGTTGGGGGAGAGGTGGGAGGATTCGGCCCGCCTGCTAAGTCGGCTGGTCCTGGCCCTTTCGGACAAGCAGGCGCGGGTGGATGCGCTCATGGGACGCCTCGGCCATGCGCAATCGGCCATCGCCGAGGCCCGGCGCATCCGGGCCGGGGAAGAGAGGGGGCGCTTTAACTTCGCCCATGCTTACACCGAACGCCTGGAGCGGGGGGACGATCCGCTGGATGTGCTGGAGGCGATGCTGGGGGAGGACCAGCCGGAGTTGTTCGTCCGCAGCGGCCCGGAGGGGCGCAATCCGCTGGAGCCCTATCTGCTTTAGCCGATTTCCACCTTTGATCACACCCAAGGCAGACGCCATGCGAAACCGCTTCCGCTGGACCCACTTCGTTGATCTCTCCCGCCATCGCCAGAAGGATCAGTTCATCCGCGCCCGCAACCGGATTCGGCGGGCCGCGCCGGTGCTGGGCGGCCGGTTCTATACCCACGACTATCTCCACGGTGCCAACGGCTGGGCGGATGTCCTCTTCCTCAGCCCCCGCCCGCCGCTGTTCTACAATGCCACGCTGCGAACCACGCGCTACGCCTATCGGGAGGAGGTGGAGGAGTTGGCGCGGGAGGCGTCGAGATTATCCGGCATCGGGGTGATCGACAGCAGGCGGAATTGCTCGATGCTTGGCCGCAAACGGTTCTCCGTGATTATGCCAAGAATATCCTTGATTTCACCGAACAAGAGGCCCAGGTGTGGGGCCGGCATCGTGTGCCCCATTATGAGAACGCATTGGACAAGCAGATCGCCGCAACGGCCTTGCCCCATGAATTGACGCTGGTCTCCCGTAACGAAGATGACTTCAAGGGGGCCGGAGTAACGTTGGTGAATCCCTTTCAGAGCACATCGGGTTAGTGGTTACGGGCGGCTCCCATGCCCCAGCCCGACCGCACCGCCGAACTTCAAGCCCTCCTCGCCCAGCGCATCCTGATCCTGGATGGCGCGATGGGGACCATGATCCAGCGCCACGGGCTCGAAGATGCCGACTACCGGGGCGAGCGGTTCAAGGCGTGGCCCTCCGACCTCAAGGGCAACAACGACCTGCTTTGCCTCACCAATGCGTATTCCGGCCCAATCCGGCCGCCCATTCTGAATTGAAAGCGGCCACCCATTCTGGTTCAAAGCGGCCATGGATTCCGGCTGAATCCGGCCACCGATTCCGGCGCAAAGCGGCCACCCATTCCAGTTGATCCGGCCACCCTAGCCGGAGCCCACGTCGGTCAACGGCACCCCACAGATCCCGATGGAGGGGACCAGCCTGGCCTACAGCTTCGAAGACGCCAAGGCCAAGGAGCGCCACACCACCCAGTATTTCGAGATCTCCGGCAACCGCGCCATCTACCACGACGGCTGGCTCGCCCGCGTCATCCACAAGGCCCCCCTGGGAGGCCAAGCCCCGCGTCCCGCTGACCGAGGATGTGTGGGAGCTCTTCGACGTGCGCGGCGACTTCAGCCTGGCCAACGACCTGGCCGCCAAGGAGCCGGGCATATCCCCAAGGTAACGGTGGAGGTGAGGTAGTGCAGTAGGGTGCATTAGGCGCGCCTAACGCACCCTGCTTGGCCACTTGGCTTGTTGAGGGGGGCGCGTGCATCCGTTTGGCCGTACCCTACCTGGATCGATCCACGCCCAATTCCTTCAACAACTCCGGGTGCCGATCCAGAAGGCGGAACAGATTGACCACCGCGGACATGGGCCGGGCCTCGCCCCTTTCGTAGCGGGAAAAGGCATTGTTGCCGCCGCCGGTGAGACGGGCCGCGGCCTGCTGGGTGAGCTTCAGCTTTTTGCGGATACGCGCCAGTTCGGCCCGCTCCTGCGTATCTACGCGGTCACGGAAAGCCTGCCAAGCCGCCTCCTCCTGGGCGTCGTGTTCGGGAAAACCGTCGCCGCAATGATCGCAGAACGCACCCTGGAGCATGGATTCATGGCTTCGGCCCCGGTACTCCAGCCGCTGATGCCTCTCACCGTTGCGTAGGGTGCCCTCGCCGCAAAGCGGGCAGGGCTGGCCGTCCCATTTCGATGTCATGTCACAGCTCCTTGAAGGAGACGACGAAGTATTCGCCGGCCTGTTGAAATTTCACATAGAGCCCTTTTTCGCGCCACTCGGCGTGGTACACGTCCTGCCATACACGATGGTCCTTGTGGGTGGTCATGCTCTTGTAGAAGTTCGCCCGAGTCAGGCCGCGCACCACTTCAAGGGCGTCTTGCCGGGTCATCCCCGCCTTGCGTATCCCGATTTGGGCCGACAGCGTGAAATTCAGTTCTTCCACCCCGGTCATCTGGGCCTGGATCGCAGCCAAGGGATAGTGGGGATTCCGTTTTTCCATGGTTATAAATTTACCCTTTAAGGGTGGTTTGGCGCAATGCATTTTCCCATCGGCACATTTCCAAACCGCCATCCCCCTTGCCCCCCGCATCCGCCACATCTATCCTCCCCTCGCCCCTCTCCAAAACCAACAATAACCGATGACCCCCGAAGCCTTCATCGCCAAATGGCGGGACGCCACCCTCAAAGAGCGCTCTGCCGCCCAGGAGCACTTCATCGACATCTGCCGCCTGCTGGGGGAACCCACCCCCGCCGAGGCAGACCCCAAGGGCGAGTGGTACGCCTTTGAGTTCGGCGCCAAGAAGAGCGGCGGCGGCAACGGCTGGGCCGATGTCTGGCGACGCGCCTGCTTCGGCTGGGAGTACAAGGGCAAGGGAAAGTCGCTGACCGAGGCGCTGCGCCAGCTCCTGGGCTACACCCCCGCGCTGCTCTACCCACCGCTGCTGATCGTCTCCGACATCGACACCATCGAGATCCACACCGCCTTTCCCAACACCGTCTCCGAAAAACATCGCATCACCCTTGATGACCTGCGCGACCCGGCCAACCGCCAGCTCCTCAAATGGGCCTTCACCGATCCCGAAAGGCTGCGCCCCCACCGCACCCGCAACGATGTAACCGCCGAGGCCGCCGCCCGGCTTGGTGGCCTGGCCGAGGCGCTCTGCCAACGCGGCCACGAACCCCGCCGGGTCGCCCACTTCATCAACCAGTGCCTGTTCTGCCTCTACGCCGAGGACGTGGGGCTGCTCCCCACCAAGCTCTTCGAGCGCATCGTCGAAAAGAGCGCCGGCGCGCCGGACAAGCTCACCGCCCGCCTGGGCGAGCTGTTCCAGGCCATGCAACAGGGCGGCGACTTTCTGCTGGAGGACATCGACTGGTTCAACGGCGGCCTGTTCGAGCGCATCGACCTGATCCCGCTGGTGGCCGCCGACATCCAGCTCTTGCGCGAAGCCGCCCGGATGGACTGGACCGCCATCGAGCCCTCCATCTTCGGCACCCTGTTCGAGCGTGGCCTCGACCCCGCCAAGCGCAGCCAGTTGGGGGCGCACTACACCGACCCCGACTCGATCCTGCGGATCATTCGCCCGGTGATCCTGGAGCCCCTGCAAGCAGAATGGGCCACCGCCAAGGCCGTCATCCAGGCCGACCAGAGCAAGCAGCGCAAGAAGGCCCACGCCGCCCTCCAGACCTTCCTGGAACGGCTGAAGAACTTCCGAGTGCTGGACCCCGCCTGCGGCTCCGGCAACTTCCTCTACCTCGCCCTGCGCACCCTCAAAGACCTTGAGCACCAAGTCATGCTGGAGGCCGAGGCCCTGGGCCTACCGCGTGGCTTCCCCCAGGTGGGGCCGGAGGTGGTGATGGGGATCGAACTTAACCCCTACGCCGCCGAACTGGCCCGCGTCACCGTCTGGATCGGCGAAATCCAGTGGATGCTCGCCCACGGCTTCAACGCCAACCGCAACCCGGTGTTGCGCCCGCTGGACACCATCCGCCAGCAGGACGCGGTGCTGAACCCCGACGGCGCCGAACCCGAATGGCCCCCGGCGGACGCCATCATCGGCAACCCCCCCTTTCTGGGCGACAAAAAGATGCTCGCCGAGCTGGGGGAGGAGTACGTCACCCGCCTGCGCGGGCTCTACAAGGGGCGCGTGCCGGGCGGGGCGGACCTGGTGACATACTGGTTCGAGCGGGCGCGGGCGCAGATTGCGGCGGGCCAGACGGCGCGGGCCGGGCTGGTCTCCACCAACTCCATCCGCCAGAAGCGCAACCGGGCCGTGCTGGAGCGGGTGATCGACACTTCCCGCATCTTTGAGGCCTGGTCGGATCTGGAGTGGGTGAATGAAGGGGCCGCGGTGCGCGTCAGCTTGGTCTGTTTCGGCAACCACCCCGGCGGCGACCAGCCCGCCCGCCTGGATGGCCAGCCGGTGAGCGTCATCCATGCCGACCTCACCGGCCAGGCCGAAGGGGCGCAGACCGGGGACCTGACCCAGGCGCAGCCGCTCCCCGCCAACAAGGACCGCTCATTTTTTGGTGTTTGCCTGGCCGGGCCATTCAAGGTCGATACCGCCACCGCCCTGGCTTGGCTGAAGGACACCGGCAACCCCAATGGACGCCCCAACAGCGACGTGGTGCGCCCGATCTACAACGGATCCGACATCACCCGCCGTTGGGCCGGCAACTGGGTGGTGGACTTCGGGGGCATGGAGCAGGCCGAGGCCGCCGATTA
>JBFZDM010000297.1:0-3548 GCA_041307365.1 Chromatiaceae bacterium
ACCACCCGCTCCGCTGCGGTTAGGGTGCGAAGCTGCCCAAGCGTGTCCTCGTCGTCCTCGTCGTCGTCCAGGGCCGTCCACTCGGCCAGCAGCTTCTCCACCGTCCTGCGGCCCGCCTCCAAGGTGCTTCCGACACGCCGCAGCAGGAGGGTGCGGAAAAACCCGGATTTGGCCCGCTGCGCCAGCAGCCGACAGAACTCCTCGGCCAGGTGGTAAGCGTCCTCCAGAAAGGGCGGCAGGGGGATGGCGTCCTCATCCCGCTCGCCATGCAGGCGCACCTGCACCGGCTTGAGGAAGGGCTCGCCGGTCGCCGGGTCGAGGGTCGTTTCCAGGTACTCGCGGGTGCGCAGGACAATGTGCCGGATGAAGGGGTTCGCCCGCTCCACGAAGCGCGGGAACATCCGCCGGATGCGCGTCTTGTCCGGCGGGCGAAGGTCGTCAAAGCGGCCCCCTGGCACCACAACGTCCGCGTCGGTCAGCCGTAGCGCGCGGCGCAGCGTGCTGTAGTCCGGTCCCTCGTTCCCGGGCGGTAGCGGGTTGCGCATCCAGGCCCACTGGCCCAGTTCGTCCGTGGGCGGCTCCAGTTCCCCCAGCAGCAGCCCCAGGGCCAGGCGCGGCTTGCGCCACTGGCTGCCATAGCCCCCCAGGACCGCGTCCGAGCCCCTGGCCAGGGCGTCCAGCAAGTCCCATGCCTCGATGGGGTGGATCTGTACCGGGGTCGCGGTGGCCAACAGCAGGCTCTTGGTGCGCGGGGAAATGTCCCACAGGAAGCGCAGCAGGTTGTTCGGATCGGCGGTCTCGTATTCCTTGCCGGCCGTCAGATTGCGGCGGCGGGCGCGGTGCGCCTCGTCCAGGATCACGCACTCGTAGCGCCCGTTGACCAGCCAGTCCCGGATTTCGGAGCCGGCAACGATGAGTCCGGTGGAAACGATGCCGACCCGGCGCGGACACCTGCGGATGGAGTCGGGGCCGGTGCTTGGATGCACGATGGCGTTCTCGTCCACCCAGTCCCGCCCATCCCAGACCGCAGACGGCATATCCAACAGGGTCTGCAACTCTCCCTGCCACTGCCAGATCAAGGGCTTGGGGGCAAGGATCAGGACCGGCCGCTCGCCGGCCAGGGCCATGAGCTGGGCGGCCATGGCCAGTTGGATGGTCTTGCCCAACCCGACCTGATCCGCCAGCACCAAGCGCGCGCCCTGCGGGGTCTGGTGGGCGTCGAAGGCGAGCTTGACGAAGTGCTTCTGGTGCTCCCAGAGCCCCACTTCCTTGCGGTAGACCGGGGCCTCGATGACCGGGGCGGCTGGGTCGGGGGCGACCCGCCAGTCCGCCAGGTCCGGGATCAGGCTGCGCACCGCCAGGCGTCCGATGTCCTGCACCACCGCCTCGGCCAGATTGACGGCGAAGGGCGAGTGCCACAGGGCGTCGAACTCCTCCTGGACCCAGGCCACCGCGGCCGGGTCGTCGTCCTCCCACAGCAGTTCGTAGTTCAGTCGCCAGGCGGTCAGGGACTCGTTGACGCTGCCGAGGAAGGAGGTCTGGCGGCCGTCGGCCAGGCTAATGACCCCCGCCTTGCCGTGGATCAGGCCGAAGTGGGCGTCCGGGATCACCTTCACCCGCAGTTTGTCGCTGACCAGGAAGTCGTACAGGCGCCGGAAGCGCGGGCGGGCCGACTCCGGCAGGCGCTCCGGCTCCGCCGCGCACCACTCCCGCCGCATGGCCGCCTGGGCGGCCTTCTGGGCCACCGCCACGTCCTGGGGGTCGAGCCCCGAGTTGCACACCAGGCGAACCGTGCCGGTGACCGACTCTAGGGCCTCCCCAGCCACCTCCAGGATGGACGACGAGAAGAACCCGGCGATGCGGTCGTAGCCCTGGGCGCCCTGCAAGCGTTCGCGCAGAAAGCTGTGGTCGAGGCGCTGCCGACGGGAGGAGAAGCGGTTGATCATTCCGTCGCCCTGCCGCGGGGCATTAGGCCGCGCGTTGCCGCACCGCGGCCGCGTCGGCGGCACTGGGCCCTTTCTCGGTCAGGGGCTGGAACTCAGGGGACCCGCAGACCACGAAGCCCTCCGGCCAAGGTGCCGTCAGCCGGCAACGCAGTCGGTACTGCAAGGGCGCGTCCCGATTGACGGCCTCGACGTACACTTCCACCGCCTGGGGCCCCACCATCCCCTCCAAACGCCGCACGTCGTCGGTGTAGTAGCGGGGGACATATCCGGCGATGCGGATGGGGTCCCCGGTCCGCATCAGCAAGGCCAGGGGGTCGCGCTCATTCTGATCGTCCCGCATCAGGAACAGGCGCTCCCCGGCATCCAGTCCCTCGACCCCGGCCCGGGACTCGGATTGCAGGTGCCGCAACCCACGGGTAAAGAAGCGGATCTCGTAGCGCCCATCCTCGGTGGGTTCCGGGCAAGGGACGACCTCCAGGCGGTCCGTCGCCCTGATCCCACCGGTGCGGCCCAGTTCGTCGAGGGCATCGGTATCGCCTTGGGCGAGGCCGAGCCATTCCAGGTAGCGCCCATGCTCGGGTCGTCCCCGCGCCAGGACCCGGTTGGCGAACAGCGGGAACAGCTCCCTGGAGACATACTCGGCACTCAGGTTGGTGAGGCGCCCGAAGGGGATGAAGTCCTGCACCTCGCGGCAGCCCCGGGTGTAGACGAAACGGTACTGCCCGTCGCGTCGCGTCAGCCGCCCAACGGGGGCCCAGCGATGAGAGGGGGCGTCCTGCATGGCGACAAAGACAGTGTTCATGTGCCCTCACTCCGATTCCAGCAGGCGGGCACGATTCCCCGGCAGTTCTCGTGATGCCCAGCCTGGCGTGACCCGGCATCGCCCCCGACAGCCCCGAGGCTAGACATGATCGTTCTCCAACGCCCCGGCAAGTAACCGGGCTGCCCCGGCGTCGGTGGCCCAGTGGGGGATGGGCAGCCGGCCGAGGAAGGCGAGCATGCCCATCAGGGTGTCGCGGTGGGTCCAGTAGTCGGCCACCTCGGTCTTGAGGTAGGTGAGGCCCACCTTGGTGTCGTCCTGGCTGGCGGCCTGGTAGATGGCGAACAGGGCGTGTCGCAGCAGGGTCGAGCCGAAGCCCTCGCTGCCCCAGTCCCGGCGCTTGAACTCGGTGGCGGTGCGCAAGCGGGTCTGGTTGGCCTTGCCGCTTTCGAGCATGAAGTGGTAGTCGCGCACCCCGAAGCCGCGGGCGAACTCCTGGAAGACCCCGCTGCGGTAGTCCCCGTGCGCTTCCACCTCCAGGCACTTGAGGTACAGCTTTTCCTGCGGGCCCAGGCGGCGCCAGAGCTGGGGGTCTAGGCCCTCGGGGACCAGGAAGTTGCTCGCGGTCTTGACCGCGTCCTCGATGATGGCCTCGATGGGCGACTCCTGGCCTCGTCTGCGCTCCCGGGCCAGCTCGTAGGCCACGTCCAGATCCTCGATGCCCTTGTACTGGGTCAGGACCCGCAGGGCGGCGGCATAGGCGGCGAGCTGGTAGTCGGCGTCGGAGAAGTTGGGGTCTTCCTTGTCGTCCAGGTCCAGCATGGACTTGAGCTGGTGCTCCA
>JBFZDM010000309.1:0-6495 GCA_041307365.1 Chromatiaceae bacterium
GCTGCCAAACTGGTCGAGCATGAGGAAGGGGTCCAGGTTTCGCAGCGCCGGGGTGCCAATGGTGCGATGGACCGTAACGCCTGCTCCCTCCGAGAGGGTCAGGGCGGGCACTAGTTGGATCAAGGTCGAACCTAAGGATTGGCTGGTCTTCATGGTTTTCTCCTGGATGGGATGGCAGCCAGCAGGCACTGGCGGGATCACTCCCCCCTCGCCGGACCTTTCCTGTCCTCTTTCTCCAAGTTAAGATCTTCATCGTCCTTGAACTCTTCCTCGCCGTCTGGAATGCGCCGGGGATCCACGGCATCCTCGTCCATGAGGATGCGCTGGCCATCGCCTTCGAGGTCGTCGAACTGGCCGGAACGGGCAGCCCAGAAGAGGATGATGACGGCGACGAGGCCAAGAAGGATCATGCCGGGAATGAGACCGTAGATGACTTCCATGGATCAGGATTCAAACCTTGGTCGGTTTCTGAAAAAGTGTGCGGATACGGGCGGAGTTGCCGATGACCGCCAGGGAACTCAGTGGCATGGACACGGCGGCCACCAGGGGGGTGATGAGAGCGGCCATGGCCATGGGCACCATGATGAGATTGTAGACAATTGAGATGCCGATGTTCTGGCGGATGGTTCGCAGGGTGCGGCGGGAGAGGGCGGCGGCCTGAGGCACCCTGGCGAGTTCGGCCTTCATGAGGACGATGTCGGCGCTGGCGATGGAGACATCGGTACCGCTGCCCATGGCGATGCCGACATCGGCGCGGACCAGGGCCGGGGCGTCGTTGACGCCGTCGCCGACCATGGCCACCCGTTGGCCGTGGCGCTGGAGGTCGGCAATGACGCGATCCTTGTCCTCGGGCAGCACCTCGGCGATGACTTCGACCCCGCCGAGGGCCTGGGCAATCCGCTCCGCCGTGGCACGGCGATCGCCCGTCAGCAGGGTGACGCGGATGCCCTGGGCCTTGAGGCCGGCCACCACCGCTGCCGCGTCGGGTCTAAGGCGATCCTCGATGGCCAGGACCAGGCTGGCCTGGCCGTCGATGGCGACATGGATGGGACTGGCGCCATTGGCCAGAAATTCCCGCGCCGCGGCGGCAAAGGGTAAAGCATCGGGATCCATGCCCCAAGCACGCAGCCAATCGGCGGTACCCGCGACCACGCAGCGCCCATCCACCCGGCCCTGAATGCCAAGACCCGGCTGCGCCTTCGCCTCCTCCACCCCCAGATGGCGGAACTCGATCTCCTGCTCACGGCACAGGCCCAGCACCGACAGCGCCACGGGGTGCTCCGAGAAGCGCTCCAAGGCTGCCAGGCTGGCCAAATCCCGTGCCATTGCCGTGCCCGGTTCTATTTCATCCCCGCCTCTCCAAGTCGAATCCCCGCTGACGATGGCGGTCACCGCCGGCCGGCCCTCGGTGAGGGTGCCGGTCTTGTCGAAGACGAAGTGGTCGATGCTGGACAGGCTCTCCAGCACGGCCCCGGTCTTTACCAGGATGCCATGGCGCGCGCCCAGCCCGGAGGCGACGGCGATGGCCATGGGCGTCGCCATGCCGAAGGCGCAGGGACAGGTGATGATGAGAACGGCGGTGGCCGCCGTGAGGGCGACCTCGAAATCCATGCGCACCCAAATGAGAAAGGTCAAGAGCCCCAGGCTCAGGGTCGCTGCGACGAACCAGGGCACGATGCGGTCGGCGGTGCACTGGATGGGGGCCTTGCTGGCCTGGGCCTCCTCAACCAAGGCGATGATGCGGCCCAGGGCGGTGTCGCGCAACAGGCCCTCGACCTGGACCCGCAAGGCGCCGGGACCGTTGAGGGTTCCGGCCGACACCCGATCCCCCCCGGCCTTGAACAGAGGCGCGGACTCGCCGGTGAGCATGGATTCATCCAGCCGGCTTTCGCCATCCAGGATGACGCCATCGACGGGCACCTTCTCGCCTGGCCGCACCAGGACCGTCTCCCCAGGCTTGACGGCACGGATGGGCAACAGCACCTCGTCGCCGTCGCGCAGGACGGTTGCGACCTTCGGCTGAAGATCGAGGAGGCGTTGGGTGGAGGCCACCGCCTGGCGCTTGGAGATGGACTCCAGGAAGCGCCCTACCAGGATAACAAAGAGGAAATTCACCACTGTGTCCCAATAGACCTCGCCGATGCGGGAACCGGTGACCGTCACATAGAGGGAATAGAGATAGGTAATGGAGACACCGATGGCGATGGGCAGGTCCATGGTCAGGCTACCAGCCCTGACGCCGAGCCAGGCGCCCTTGTAGAAGGGCCAGCCGGAATAGATGAGGACCGGGGTGGCGATGGCGAAGCCGATCCAGTGGAACATGCCGCGGAACTCACCCTGATCCGCCCCGGAATAAAGGGCGATGGATATCCACATGAGGTTCATCATGCCGAAGGCGGCGAAGGCCATGCGGTAGAGCAGGCGCCGGTTGGCGCGCTGGAGCGAACCCTCCGCCACCTCGGGATCGAAGGGCATGGCGGCGTAGCCGATCTCAGCCAGGCGCTTGAGGGCCTGGGAGAGCTTGAGGCGACCATTGTCCCATTTGAACCGCAACCGCCGGCCGGTGAGATTGACCCTGGCCTCAGCAACGCCAGGCAGGGCCTGGAGACTCTTCTCGATCAGCCAGACGCAGGCAGCGCAGTGAATGCCCTCCACCAGCAAGTTGATCTCGCGGATCTCGCCCAGGGAATCGACAAACTCTTCCTGGACCGCGTCGATGTCGTAGAGGGCCAGGTTCTTGGGGGGCTCCGGTGGTGGCCCCAAGACCTCGCCCTCGGGAGTTCGCCGGTAGAAGCCTTCCAGGCCCGCGGCATGGATGGCCTCGCAGACGGATTTACAGCCGGTGCAGCAGAAGGACCGCTCCCGCTTCTGGATCGGGGCGCGAATCTCGGCCTGGAGGGTGACGGGGAGACCGCAGTGGAAGCAGTGATGACCATCAGGTAGCAGGCCGGCGGTGGGGTCTTGAAAGGCGCTCAAGGACAATCTCGGCGGAGGGCATGACTAGCGCCGGGGGTCCCCACGTGAAGGATTCGCCGGCGGAGAGCCCGGCACGGGAACCGGACAGCCCCTCGCCGGTAACCCGGGAGGGGAGCGGATGATAGGGCATTCAACCCCGGTAGGGCCGCCAACGGCTGCCAGCACAGCAGCATGAAGGGGCATGGGGGCGACCGGAGATCAATTGATGGCTGGCACCCGGTCTTCCGTCAGGGGACCCGGCACCTTGATGCGTTTGCCCAGGCTGAATTCCTCGTCACCCTGACGCACGGCCACCAGGGTATCCCAGACCCCGACCAGGGGGAAGGTCACATCGACCCGGAAACGGCCCCGCCCTTCCGCCACCATGGGGAGATCAAAATCCTGCTTGACGTCCGAGGGACGGTAGGCATGGAAATGGGCGCCGCTTTCCACCACCGCCGGCTGCCCCGCCCGATCGACCAGGAAAAAGCGTATAGACGCCGGCTCGCCGGCCCGAAGATCCTGGGGAACATCGGCGCGCAGTATCCAACCCGGATCCCGGTTCTGCCGGCTGACCCAGTTCTTCTCGTAATCCTGGCCGCGATCATAGAAGTTCTCGATGACCAGTCCTGGATTGGTGGACATGCCAAGGATGAAAAGAGTCGCATTGACGACTAGGACCACCAGGAGCATGGCAATCCAGCCGATCACCCAAGGGCTCTTCCAGGCTGGGGTGGGCTTAGTGCTAGGCGCGCTTAATGATGTCATGTCGGTCAGGATCTCCACAATAGGACTTGATGCGGTTGAAGGTATTGTAACCCCTGAGTTACCCGGCGGTTGTCCTGTTTCAGGGCAGGCAGGGGTAATCCCGTTCCCCATCAAAGGGAAGAGGGCGAACCGCGACGGGCGAACCGCCCCTCTCTCCTGACCTTTGGCTAGATTCGGGCAATCCCGCCTGGATCCTGGCCTTGACGCCAGACCGTCCCGACCCCGCCCCACATGCAGAGCTAAGGCCTGGGCTTGGGCCCGATGAAGATACTCGTCCGATCCGTGGCAATCACCTGGCCATCCGGACGGGTGGCCTCGATACGGAACTGGACGTCTTTCCTCTCGGTTTTCAATTGGTTGCGCGGGATCTTGACAAAGACGATGGCTGGCGACACGACGCCATGCTTGGCCCTCACCACGTTATTCGCTCCGATGAGTTCCATGACCTCCGGACCGGAGGCGCTGATACGAACCTCCAGGTCTTCGGTGCCCTTGTTGAGGATTTTTAGGGTGTACTTGTTCTGGACCGAGCCATCCGACAAGGTGGTGAAGAGGGGGGCTCGCTCATGCAGCACCTTGAGTTCGATGGGATCCAGCGAGGTCAGGCCGTAGAGTATGCCCGAGATGGCGGCCAGGAGAATAAAGAAATAGACCCAGACGCGCGGCCGCTTCAGCATGGCCTTGAAGGGCTTGGCCTCCAGTTCGTCGAGGGAGGCATAGCGGACCAGACCCAGGGGCCGGCCCACCTTGGCCATGACGGAATCGCAGGCGTCGATGCAAAGGGCGCAGGTGATGCACCCCTCCTGCTGCCCCTCGCGGATATCGACGCCCGTGGGACAAACGGCCACGCATTGGTTGCAATCCACGCAATCACCGGTGGTGCGATCCGCTTCCTTCTGGCCCTTCTTGATACGGCCACGGGGCTCGCCGCGATGGAAGTCGTAAGTCGGCAGTACGGTGGTACGGTCCAGCATGACGCCCTGGATGCGAGCGTAGGGGCAAAGCCAGAAGCAAACCTGTTCCCGCAACCAGCCGGCCAGGCCATAGGTGCCGACAGTGAAGAGGGCCACGGTGACATAGGCCGTGGTACCCGACTGGCCGATGAAGAACTCCTTCCAGAGGGTCGGGGCATCGACGAACCAACTCACGAAGGCAAAGCCTGTCGCAAAGCCGATCAAGGCCCATATTAGGTGCTTGGTGACCTTGATGCGGATCTTGGTGAAATCAAATGGAGCCTTCTCCATCTTGCGACGCGCGGCGGGCTGGCCCTCCAACTTTTCCTCGATCCAGGTGAAGACGTCGGTCCAGACGGTCTGGAAGCAGAAGAAACCGCACCAGACCCGCCCCGCCAGGGCCGTCACCACGGCCAGGAGGATGGCAAAAAAGAGGAGCAGCAGAGACAACATCCAGAAGTCCTGGGGGAGGATGGTGGCGCCAAAGATATGGTACTGGCGAGCGGGAATATCCCAGAGAATGGCCTGGCGTCCATCCCAGCGCAGATAGGGGCCGATGAAAAAAATGATCCAGGTCGCGTTGGCGAGCCACTTGATGGTGCGCCATTTACCCGGCATCCGCTTGGCATGGATGGTCTCGCCGCCGGTGTTAATGTGCCATTGCGCGGCCTCCGCGTAGAGTTCGTCCGTCGCCGCGTTTTTCTCGACTGATTCTTTTCTCACTGAACCCTCTCCCAGGTATTCTCATACTGGGCAAGGCCGGAGTGGGATGCGCCGGCCGGCCATCCGAGATTTTACGAATTTTTTCAATATATCAGGAAGGCCCACTACTGACATTGCGCAAACGCAATCACGGCCAGGGGCTCATCTGCTGGATAGATCAGGGGGCCCTGGATGGGCTGAAAAAAAAGGGGGGGATACGAGACCCCCCCCTTTGCAAACCGGGTGGCGGCGGGCTCACCGACCCTTATTGTGAGCCTCGGCATCCCGATTCATCAGGGCCGTTACCTTGAAACCCAGGTAGATGAAGATGATGATGGCGATGATTACCATCAGGATGGACATCCACATGACCGGATCCCAGTTCATCATGTTGCCAAAAACGTTCACGATGCTTCCCTCCTCTCCGATCGCTTAGGCCTGGGCGGCGAAGGCCGTCGTCCAGGCCAGGTTGGATTATTGACCGCCACCCAACTCGTGCACATAGACCACCAGCTTCTTGATGCTCTGCTCATCCAGCTTGCCGCTCTCGAGAAAAGCCGGCATGACCGCGTCACGGGTGCCTTCCACGCCAGTCTGATTGACGCCATACAGGATGGTGTGCTTGGCGCTCTCGAAGCCACCTGGCTCGAAGCGCCAGATGCCATCGGCCAGGTTGGCGGCGCCCACGGTGATGATATCGCCCGTGGGCAGGACAGCCAGGACGCCATCGGCCTTGGGACCGTGGCAGGCGGCACAGCCCTTGGCGTTGTAGAGGGCCCAGCCGTCGTCAGTGGCCTTGCCCTCGCTCAGATCGACCATGAACTGGGCCAGGGCATCGACCTCAGCCGCGGAGAGGATATCCTTGTGGGCCGTCATGGCGCCCTTGCGGCCGTAATTGATGGATTCCTGGAGCTTGGCCAGGCTGCCGCCAAAGAGCCAGTCGTCATCGGCCAGAACCGGGTAACCGGGATTACCCTGACCGCCGCTGCCATGACAAGCCGCGCAGTAGTCACCATATATTACCTTGGCCGAGGCCAGGGTGTAATGGGTCATTCCGGGATCAGCGAGAATCTGCTCCGCCGACATGGTGGCAATCCTTTCCTCGTACTGGGCGCGC
>JBFZDM010000311.1:0-3904 GCA_041307365.1 Chromatiaceae bacterium
CCCGTGGGCAGGACAGCCAGGACGCCATCGGCCTTGGGACCGTGGCAGGCGGCACAGCCCTTGGCGTTGTAAAGGGCCCAGCCGTCGTCCGTGGCCTTACCTTCGGTCAGATCGACCACGAATTGAGCCAGGGCATCGACCTCCGCCGCGGAGAGGATGTCCTTGTGGGCCGTCATGGCGCCCTTGCGGCCGTAATTGATGGATTCCTGGAGCTTAGCCAGGCTACCGCCATAGAGCCAGTCGTCATCGGCCAGAACCGGGTAACCGGGATTACCCTGACCGCCACTGCCATGACAAGCCGCGCAGTAGTCACCAAATATTACCTTGGCCGAGGCCAGGGTGTACTGGGTCATTCCCGGATCAGCGAGAATCTGCTCCGCCGACATGGTGGCAATCCTTTCCTCGTACTGGGCGCGCATGCCCCTGAGTTGTTCGACGCCCTCCTGGTACTCCTTCATCTGGGTCCAGCCCATGATGCCCTTGGTATAGCCCTCGCTATCCGCGGGCTGATAGGGCATGGGCCACATGGGGTAGAGGATGAAATAGCCCGCCACAAATGCGATGGACGCCCAGAAGCCGATCATCCACCAGCGCGGCGGCGGATTATTCAGTTCCCGTATGTTGTCGTCCCAGAAATGACCGGTGTTATTTTCACCGGGGAAGGGATTATGTCCCGCCATTTTTGTCTCCAATTTCTTTTTTGTCCTCTTCGAACAGGATGAAGCGCCTGGATTCGAGCTTCTCCTTGTTCTTGGGACGAAATACCTGGAAATAGGCCACCACCATGGCGACGAAGATAACCACCGTCAGGATCGTACCGATCCAGTCATTGGTGGTCATCGCCGTCCAGTCGGTGTGGAAATACTCGCTCAGACTAGTCACGATAGACCTTGCTCTCGTCCAGCTTCACCATGGTGCCCAGGACCTGCAGGTAGGCTACCATGGCATCCATTTCCGTCTTGCCTTCGAGCAGGCCGGGCGCCGCCTCGATGTCCACATCCGAATAGGGGACGCCGATGGTCTGCAAGCCACGCATATGGGCCTGCATCTTGGCAGCGTCTGGCGCAGCCTTATCAAGCCAGGGATAGTTGGGCATGACGGACTCAGGGACAACCGAACGAGGGGCACGCAGGTGGGCACGATGCCATTCGTCCGAGTACTTGCCACCGAGGCGGGCCATGTCCGGTCCGGTGCGCTTAGAGCCCCACTGGAAGGGATGGTCGAACATGGACTCGGAGGCCAGGGAGTAGTGGCCATAACGCTCCTTCTCGTCGCGGAAGGGACGGATCATCTGGGAGTGGCAGGTGTAGCAACCTTCGCGCTGATAGATGTCCCGGCCAGCCAGTTCCAAGGCCGTGTAGGGGCGCATGCCGTCACCAGGCTTCCAGTTCCACTTCTCCTTGCCGGCATCCACCGTGACGATAGGCACGCTGCCAGCCTTATTCCAGACGATCTCGGGATAGCGGTTATGTTCCATGGTGCTCTTCAAATAGAAGAGGGGCACAATCTCGACCAGGCCGCCCACGGAGAGGACGATCGCCGTAACGATCAATAGAGCCCAGATATTCCGCTCCAAGCGGTCCTGAAGGCCCTTGGGGGGTGTTTTTTCAGCCATCTGTTCTTACCTCGGTGATCAGGCGGAAGCGGCGGCGAGACGGGCCTTCTGCAAGCTGCCGCTGACGGCGGACTTGCGGACGGTCATCAGCACGTTGTAGAGCATGATGATGGCGCCGAAGAGGAAGATGCCACCGCCGACCGCGCGCATGGCGTAGTAGGGGTGCATGGCGTCCACGGATTCCACGAAGGTGTAGGCCAGGGCGCCATACTCGTCGAAGGCGCGCCACATCAGGCCTTGCATGATGCCGGACACCCACATGGCGACGATGTACACCACGGTGCCAATGGTCAGAGCCCAGAAGTGGAAGTTCACCAACTTCTCGGAGAACATCTCGGTATGCCAGAGGCGAGTCATGAGGTGGTAGATGGCGCCGATGGAAACACCAGCGACCCAGCCCAGGGCGCCGGAATGCACATGGCCCACCGTCCAGTCGGTGTAGTGGGAAAGGGCATTGACCGTCTTCAGGGACATGACCGGGCCCTCGAAGGTGGACATGGCATAGAAGGCCAAAGCGACGATCAGGAAGCGCAGGACATAGTCGGTGCGCAGCTTGTCCCAGGCACCGGAGAGGGTCATCATGCCGTTAACCGCGCCACCCCAGGAGGGGATGATCATGGCGATGGAGACGGCGGCGCCCAGGGAGCCGGTCCAGTCTGGTAGGGCGGTGTACTGGAGATGGTGGGCGCCAAGCCAGACATAACCGAACATCAAGGCCCAGAAATGGATCACCGACAGGCGGTAGGAATAGACGGGACGGTTGGCCTGCTTGGGCACGAAATAGTACATGATCCCGAGGAACCCGGCGGTGAGGTAAAAGCCGACCGCGTTATGGCCCCACCACCACTGGATCATCGCATCCTGCACCCCGGAGAAGACCGAGTAGGACTTGAGCAGGCCGACCGGGATGGCCAGGCTGTTCACCACGTGCAGATAGGTGATCATCACCATCATGCCGAGGAAAAACCAGTTCGACACATAAATGTGCGAGGTCTTACGGGTGGCTAGGGTCATGATGAAGTTGAAGGAGAAGGCGAGCCATACGACCGCGATGAGGATGTCGATCGGCCACTCCAGCTCGGCGTACTCCTTCGCCTGGGTGAAGCCCAGGGGCAGCGTGATCACGGCGAGCACGATGATCACGTTCCAGCCCCAGAACACGAACCAGGCCAGCTTGTCACTCCAGAGCCGCACGGAGCAGGTGCGCTGGACGGTATAGAAGGCGGTCGCCATGAGCACGGAGCCGCCGAAGGCGAAGATCACGGCGTTGGTGTGGACCGGACGCAGGCGCCCGAACGACAAGTAAGAGCTGTCGAAGTTGAGGATCGGCCACGCGAGCTGAGAGGCAATCCAAACCCCGACCAATGCACCTACCACCAGATAGACCACCGCCATGATGGTGAACCAGCGTACAACATCGAAGTTGTACTTCTGTTCGAGTCCAGCTTCCATAAATCCCCCCGAAGTGACTGGATAGACAAAGTAAATAGGCCAGCTCCCTGCCCCAGCGCGCCACGCCTCAATTCCCTCGGCATAGCAAAATCATGACAGCGGATCAGCCTCGAAAAGTCAAGGTCAAGCTAGGGCTATCCCAGGGGCCTGGGGCAAATCACTCGCTTTTACTTGATCCAGATCAGGAGAAGGAGGGGGGGATCGGAGGGAGGTGGACCAGGCACTGGGAGGGGGTGGATGGGCGTGAAGGGGCGGATGTGGGAGGGGTGACGCATTTCCCCTGCGTTCTCATTTGAAAAAGGACTCCAAGGAGAAACCTTCCCTCTCCAGGATCTCGCGCAGGCGGCGTAGGGCGTCCATCTGGATCTGGCGGACCCGCTCGCGGGTGACTCCCAGTTCCCCGGCGACCTTTTCCAGGGTGCAGTTTTCGTAGCCGTGGATGCCGAAGCGACGCTCCACCACCTCGCGTTGTTTGTCGGTGAGCTTGGCCAGCCAGTGATCCAGATTCAACTGGACTTCCTGATCCTGGATGCGCTCGGCGGGGTCGTCGGCGTCCTCGTCTTGGAGCATATCCACCAAGGGCCTATCGGCATCCTTGCCAAGAGGGGTATCCACCGAGGCGATGTGCTCGTTAAGGCCCAGCATCCGCTTGACCTCGGTGGCGCGCTTGTCGAGAAGGGTCGCCACCTCCTCGGAGCTGGGCTCATGGTCCAGGCGCTGAGCCAGTAGCCGCGACGCCCGGAGATAGACGTTGATTTCCTTGACCACATGGATGGGCAGACGCACGGTGCGGGTCTGGTTCATGATGGCCCGCTCGATGGTCTGGCGGATCCACCA
>JBFZDM010000312.1:0-3260 GCA_041307365.1 Chromatiaceae bacterium
ACGCGGCCTGCCCTTGCTGCGCGCCAGCGGGGAGTTGGGGCTGGGCCAGCACCTGGAACGGCGCCCCCGGCAGCGACTGGAGCAATTCACTACCTGGCTGGTCAGCCACGCCCGACACGCCGCCACCGAGCCGGTGGCCGCCGTCCGCGCCCTGGTGGAGGGCATGAACTACGCCGCCTGGCTCCAGGAGAACGCCTCAAGCACCCAGGTCGCCGAGCGGCGCCTGAAGAACGTCCATGACCTGCTCGACTGGCTAGAGGCCCTCGGCAAGGGGGAGAGCCAGGGTAAATCCCTGCAGGACCGGGTCGGCCACCTCTCCCTCATGGACATACTCGAACGTCAGGACGAGGATGAGGGCGGTGATCGGGTCGCCCTCATGACCCTGCATGCCGCCAAGGGACTCGAGTTCCCTCATGTCTTTCTGGTGGGCATGGAGGAGGAACTGCTGCCCCATCGCACCAGCATCGAGGACGACGGCATCGAGGAGGAGCGGCGCCTGGCCTATGTCGGCATCACCCGTGCCCGTGAGCGCCTGACCTTCACCCTGGCCCGCCGGCGCAAGCGCTTCGGTCAATTGATCCAGGTCCAGCCCAGCCGATTTCTGGAGGAAATGCCCGAGAGCGGCCTCGACTGGGACACGCGCCGCGAATCGAACGAAGAGGAAAACCGCGCCCGTGGCAGCGCCCATCTGGCCGGCTTGAAGGGGCTGCTCGGTAGCGGTTGAAGGCTGGGGGCCCGCCTGCCTCGGGTCGACCACCCTGGCCAAGCCCGTCGCGGCCTACCCCAACCCGGTCACCGCGCCCGCCGACTCAGAGTATCGATTCCAAGATGAGCGCCCCCGATGCCTGGCCGCAAGGGGTTGAGAAGATCACCTGATTTGACGCTGCCGGGTCGGGGGGAAGTGGCTACAATCTCTCCCCAGCCCGACAGGCCGCTTTATTGTTGAGGCACGCCAGCCCCATGGGCTGAAGCATTATTCACCATAGGAGATACCTAAAATGAGCAGAGACGTCGTCGTTTTGAGCGCGGTTCGCTCCCCCATCGGCACTTTTGGCGGTTCCCTCGCCGATTTCGAGGCCAGCGAGCTGGCCGGCATCGTGATGAAGGAAGCGGTCGCCCGCTCCGGGGTCGATCCCCAACTGATCAACTATGTGACCGTCGGCAACACCATGCCGACCGACTCCCGCTACGCCTACGTCGCCCGCGTGGCCTCCATCCAGGCCGGCCTGCCCATGGAATCCGTCGCCATGCAGGTCTCCCGCCTCTGTGCCTCCGGCCTCCAGGGCATCGTCACCACCGCCCAGAACATCATGCTGGGCGATGCCGACTATGGTATCGGCGGCGGCGTCGAAGTCATGTCCAAGGGCGCCTACCTGTTGCCGGCACTGCGTACCGGCGCCCGCATGGGCGACACCATGGCGGTCGATTCCATGGTCGCCGTGCTGACGGACCCCTTTGGCGTAGGCCACATGGGCATCACCGCCGAAAATCTGGCCGCCAAGCACGGCTTCTCCCGCGAGGACCAGGATGCCTTCGCCGTTGAATCCCAGCGCCGCGCCGCGGCCGCCATTGAGGCCGGCCACTTCAAGTCCCAGATCCTGCCGATCGTCAAGCAGACCCGCAAGGGCGAGGTGGTATTCGACACCGACGAACATCCGCGGCCCGGCACTACCATGGAGACCCTGGCCAAGATGAGGCCCGCCTTCAAGAAGGACGGCACCGTCACCGCCGGCAATGCCTCCGGCATCAACGACGGCGCCGCCTTCTTTGTGTTGGCCGCCGCCGATGTCGCCGCCAAGGCCGGCTTCAAGCCCATGGCCCGCCTCGTCTCCTACGCCGTCGCCGGCGTACCGAATGACATCATGGGGGAGGGCCCGATCCCGGCCACCCGCCTGGCCCTCAAGAAGGCCGGCATGACCCTGGACCAGATGGATGTCATCGAATCCAACGAGGCCTTCGCCGCCCAGGCCCTGTCGGTCGCCAAGGTTCTCGGTCTCGACCCGGCCAAGACCAACCCCAACGGTGGCGCCATCGCCCTCGGTCACCCGGTTGGCTGCTCCGGCGCCTTCATCGCCACCAAGGCCCTGTACGAACTGGAGCGAGTCGGCGGCAAGTACTGCCTGGTCACCATGTGCATCGGTGGCGGTCAGGGGTTCGCGGCCATCTTCGAGCGCGCCTGAGGCAGCCTGACCACAGGCTGATCACCATCGCCCCGCGGTTCCGACCTGGTTTATCGGACACCGCCCGGCGATGGGCTTGATCGGGTAACGGCGGCCTCATATCCATCCCAGAGCACTTTGCGGTTCTTTCCGTTTCGGGTGTTTGATTCCATGGCGTTTTCCCTGTCCCGCCCAGGAATGCCGGGGGGCGAGGAACTCTGCCGGAGAGATTCGCTCCAACCTGGCTCAAACCTTTTAATCCATCAATCCGCTATGGGAGATCAGTTGTCGCCATGAACGAACAAGAAAAGGGCATGATCGAGGGCCTCTTCCAGCGCCTGCGGCAGGCCGAGTCCCAGATGGGCAAGCGCGATGCCGAGGCCGAGGCCCTGATCAACGGCTTCATGACCCGCCAATCCGCCGCCCCCTATCTCCTGTCCCAGGTGGTCCTGGTGCAGGAGCAGGGCCTGAAGAACCTCCAGGCCCAGGTCGAGGATCTGGAGCGCCAACTGGTCGAGCGGCCCCAGGGCGGCGGCGGTTTCCTGGGCGGGTTGTTCGGGGGTGGTAGCCAGCCAGCGGCCCCCGCTCAAGCCCGCCCCGCCGCGAGCGGCGGATGGGGCAACAGCCCCGCCGGCGCTCAGGGCCTCACCCGGGGTGGGATGGGCGCCGCCCAGCAGCCCGGCGCCCAGGGTGGCGGCTTCATGGCCGGGGCCTTGCAGACCGCCATGGGCGTTGCCGGTGGCGTGCTGCTCGGCAGCGCCATCGCCGGTATGTTCTCCAGCCCCGCCGAGGCCGCGGAGAGCCCGGCCCCGGCTGAACCGGAAGCCGCCCCCGAAGAGCCCGCGGCCGACGAGGGCGGCGGGGACTTCTTCGACAGCTTCTTGGGCGGTGGCGACGAAGGCGGTGGCGGCGATGAGTGGTGATCGCCTTCGGTACTGATCCGCGAATGGTCCAGAGTCAAACAGCTCACCCCGGCACCGCCGGGGTGAGCTGTTTTGGCCTGCATGGTCTCTGATTTCAGGCCGTCGTAATCGGGCACATTGGCCCCTCATGGGAATTTTTTGGTACAACAAACTGGGTAAAAAAGCTACATTAGATTTC
>JBFZDM010000320.1:0-14770 GCA_041307365.1 Chromatiaceae bacterium
GCCGTGGAATGCTTGCCCCGAGGATACAAGCTGGGTACGCTCCCCGACCTGACCCGACCCGATGTCCGGACGCGAGGAGCCCCACCCATGAACGCCGAAAATCCCCGTTTCACCATCAGCCCCGCAAGCCTGCGGGAGCGCAGCCACAATATCGCCTACGGCTTGGCCTTCAGCCTGGGCCTGACGTTGCTGATTTACTGGGGCCATGTCCAATTTCCCCAGAGCTTCAACATGATCCTGCTCATCTCCGTCATCCTCTTCGTCGTCTTCTCCAACCTCATCAACTATGTCCGTCACCGCCGCTACCTGCGCCTGGCGCGGGACCACTGGATCGAGATCCTGCCCGATCGCATCCGCTTCCAGGCCACCGGCAACACCAGTGAACTGGAACTCAACGACGTGGCCGCCCTGAACATCCATCGCCGCAAGGGCACGCCGCGCCTAATCCAGATCAAGCGCAAGGACAATCGCGGCATCCGGCTGGAAGGCTATGGTGACATGGAAGCCCTGGCCAAGGCCCTGAAGGCCCGCATCCCCGCCGCCCATGTGAACGATCGGGGGGCCTGAGATGGCCCCGACCCGTTATGGCTTCCCGGACGGGTTCAATCAGGCCAGCAGGACTTCGATGGCGAGATGAGGGGCCACCGCCTCCGGCGCCGGGTCCGCCAGCCAGGGGACCCGGCCGAGGCAGGGGGCCGGGAGGAGGGACCCGAGGGTGGCGATGTTTTCCTCCAGCCGCTCCATGCGCGGATCGGCCTGGTTGGCGACCCAACCGGCCAGGGCGACGCCACTGGCAAGGATGCTCTCGGCGGTCAGCAGGGCATGGTTGAGGCAACCGAGACGCAACCCGACGACCAGGATCACGGGCAGGCCCAAGGCGCTGGGCAGGTCACTGGCGGCCAGACCGGGACCGAGGGGGACACGCCAGCCACCGACACCCTCTACGATCAACAGATCCGCCCGCGCCGCCAGGGCGGTGGCATGCCCTTGGATCAGGGCCAGTTCGATCTGAACCCCGGCCTCGCGGGCGGCGATATGGGGGGCAATGGGGGGAATGAAGGCGTAAGGGTTGACCCACTCGTAGGGGACGACAACGCTGGAATGGGCGAGCAGGCGGCGGGCGTCGGGATTCCTTGGGCCCTGGGGACCGGGCTCGCAACCCGAGGCGACGGGCTTCATGGCCTGGACCCGCCAACCGTGCTGACGCAGGGCCTGGATGAGGGCGAGGCTGAGCTCGGTCTTGCCGCAGCCGGTGTCGGTGCCGGTGATAAAGAAGCCCTTCATGGCCTCGGCCCGCGGGTGATAGCACTCATGGGCAAGGTCACGGCGCCATCAGGGGCGAGCCGTTGCAGGGGCGCCCAGGCGTGGCCATAGACCACCTCGTAGGTGGCGGGGAGCAGGCCGTCGCTGCGATAGGACTCGTAGGCGGCCCGCATGGCGGCCCATTTGGCCTTACCGGTGAGGCCGCGCGCGCGTTCGCGGGTGGCGTTGCGCGCCCCCAGGCCCTTGAGGTCCTCCATGAGGCCGCGGATATCGCGGTAGGTCAGGGTCAGGCGCTCGGCGTCCAGAACTGGGCCATCGAAGCCGGCGCGCACCAGGGCGTCGCCGACGTCGTGCATATCGAGGAAGGGACTGACGTGGCCGTGCCCGTCGGCCTCGGCCCAGGCGGCGCGAAGCTCGCGCAGGGTATCGGGGCCGAAGGTAGTGAACATGAGCAGGCCGGCGGGGGCGAGGACGCGCCGCAGCTCGGTAAAGGTCCGGTCCAGATCGTTGCACCACTGGAGTGTGGCGTTGGAGAAGATGAAGTCGATGCTGCCTTCCGCCAGGGGCAAGGCCTCGACATCAGCACAGAGACAGGTGGGGCGGCGCAGCAGGCTGCCCCGCCGGCGGGCCAGGCGCAGCATCTCGAAGGCGAAGTCCAGGGCCAGGACCCGCGCCTGACGGTAGCGGCGCTGAAGATCATCCAGGGCCAGGCCCGTGCCAGCGCCCAGATCGAGGACGGTCCTGGGCGCCAGACGCACATAGTCCAACCGCTCCAGCAGGCGGCTGGCCATCTCCTTTTGCAGCACGGCGACGCCGTCGTAGCTGGCCGCCGCCCCCTCGAAGGCACGGCGGGCGGCCCGCTTGTCGATGGCCTGTTCGCGGCGCTTCCGCTCCTCGGGCGACACCATCGGCTGGGTGGATAAACCTG
Organism: Chromatiaceae bacterium; assembly: GCA_041307365.1. GTDB lineage: Bacteria > Pseudomonadota > Gammaproteobacteria > Chromatiales > Chromatiaceae > M0108. Next base: position 2,192 of record JBFZDM010000320.1, read on the forward strand.
GGTTGCCATTGCCACCAGGGTTCGGCGGCGGCGCGGGGCCGGCTGGTGGCTCTAGCGTCACGGACTCGGGCACGGGGCCGGGGGGGGCCGGGGGCAGGTGCATCGCCATCAGGTCTCCATTTCCCAGAGGAAAGACAGCAGGGCGGCGGTGGTCTCCGCCGGGTGGGAGAGGAAGGGGGCATGGGCGGCCCGGGGGATGACCTGGACCCGCGCCTCGGGCATGAGGCCCGCGATGTCGCTAGCGACGGTGGCGGGGACCAGGGTGTCGCGCTCACCGAAGAGCCAGAGGCTGGGACAGGCCAGCCCCGGCAAGACGGACCGGAGGTCCGTATCCCGCAACAGGTCGAGGCCCAGGGCCAGGGCACGGAGGTCCGGGGCGGGTCGCTCCGCCAGTTCCCGCCGCAGCCGGCGTAGCGTCTCCCGGGCCGCCTCGCTGCCCCGCACCTGGAGGGCGAGGAAGCGCTCCAGGGTCCCGGCGGAGTCGGCGAGCAGGCCATCATGGAAACGGGCCAGGGTCAGCGGGGGCATGGCGGCGGGCCAGTCCGCGGCCTGGGCGAAACGCGGGCTGGCCGTCAGCAGGATCAGACCGCTCAGGCGTGCGGGCGCACGCCAGGCCGCCGCCAGGGCTACCAGGCCGCCCAGGGACCAGCCGATCCAGCAGGCTCGGGCCGGCGCCACGGCCAGGCAGGCATCCACCCAGTCGTCCAGCCCCTGCCAGGCCGCATCCCAGGGGCTGCCGCCATGCCCCGGCAACTCGATGGCCATGAGGCGATGGCCCAGGGCCAGATCGGCGGGCAGGCCACGCCAGACGGAACTGTTCATGCCCCAGCCATGGAGCAGCACCAGGTCCGGGCCCTGGCCCCGGGTTTCGTGATAGAGCCGGTTGGTCATGGCGCCGTTGGTACCGCTGGCAGTCCCGGCGGAGATTCCGGAACGTCGCTTTCCTGAATATCCGGCAGATCCGCCAGGGCCTCGAGCAGCATGTCCAGGTCCTGGTCGCTGTGGAGGGCGGAGAGGGTGATCCGCAGCCGCGCCGAGCCCAAAGGGACCGTCGGCGGCCGGATGGCGGTGACCAGCAGGCCCCGGCCCTCCAGTGTCTGGCTCCAGGCCAGGGCGCGTTCGGCGCTGCCGGCGAGGAGGGGCTGGATGGGAGTCGGCGAGGGCAGCAGGGGCAGACCGAGCTGCGCCGCCCCGGCGCGGAAGCCGCCGATCAGCTCCCGCAGACGCTCGCGTCGCCATTCCTCGCGCCGGGCCAGGGCCAGGCTGGCGCGGGTAGCCGCCGCCAGGGCCGGGGGCGGGGCCGTGGTGTAGATATAGCTCCGAGCGGACTGGATGAGGGTCTCGATCAGGTCATCCTCACCGGCGACAAAGGCGCCGAAGGTACCCAGGGCCTTGCCCAGGGTGCCAACGAGGATCGGGACCTCCTCCATCCCCAGGCCGAAGTGATCCAGGCACCCCCGCCCCTCCCGGCCCAGGACCCCGATGCCATGGGCATCATCCACCAGGAGCCAGGCCCCGGCCGCCCGGGCAAGGGCCGCCAACTCCGGCAAGGGCGCCAGGTCGCCGTCCATGCTGAAGACGCCGTCCGTGGCGATGAGTGCCGTCGCCGTTCCCTCGGTAGTGATATGACCCTGCACCTGGCGTCGCAAGGCGGCCATGTCGGCATGGGGATAGCGACGCAGCCGGGCGCGGGCCAGCAGGGCGCCGTCGATCAGAGAGGCGTGATTGAGCTTGTCCTCGAACACCGGATCACCCGGCCCGGCCAGGGCCTGGATGACGCCCAGATTGGCCATGTAGCCGGTGGAAAAGAGCAGAGCCCGCGGGCGACCGAGGAAGTCCGCCAGTTCCTCCTCCAGGGCCTCATGGGCCGGGCCATGGCCGGCAACCAGATGGGCCGAACCGCTGCCGACGCCATACACCTCGGCCCCGCGCTGGAAGGCGGCCACCACCCGCGGGTGCCGGGCCAGGCCCAGGTAGTCATTGGTGCAGAAGGCGATGACCGGACGGCCATCCAAAGACATACGCGGACCCGGCGCGCCCTCGACATGACGGCGACGCCGGTAGAGACAGGCCGCTTGGCGACGTTCCAGCTCGCTTTTGAGGTCGAGATTCACGGTTGCGATTGGGCAGGGATCGAGGCGGGTCGGTCGCGACTAGAGACCGGCGCCGGCCTAATGTCCCTCGCACCGCTCACAGACGCCAGGCACCTCGCGCTCCGCCGCGTCAACCTCCTCGAAGGTCATGCCGAGGCGTTGGAACAGATCCAGGTCGCGATCCGCCCCGGCGTTGGGGGTCGTCAGCAACCGCTCACCGTAGAAAATGGAATTGGCGCCGGCAAGAAAGCAGATGGCCTGCAACTCGTCGCTCATGTCGGAGCGCCCGGCGGATAGGCGCACCTGGGAGGCAGGCATGAGCAGGCGGGCCACGGCGATGGTGCGCACGAACTCCAGGGGATCCAGCCGCGCGGTGCCGTGCAGGGGGGTACCCTCCACCTGGACCAGAAGATTGATGGGCACGGATTCCGGGTGCTGGGGCAGGTTGGCCAGTTGACGCAGCAGGGAGGCGCGGTCCCGGCGCGACTCGCCAAGGCCCAGGATGCCGCCGCTGCACACCTTGATGCCCTCCCGCTGGACCCGGGCCAGGGTGTCGAGCCGGTCCTGATAGGTCCGGGTGGTGATGACCTGGCCGTAAAACTCCGGGGATGTGTCCAGGTTGTGGTTGTAGTAGTCCAGCCCGGCGGCCTTGAGACGATGGGTCTGCTCGTCCGTCAGCATCCCCAGGGTGACGCAGGTCTCCAGGCCCATGTCGTGGACCACCGCAATCATCTCGGCCACCCGTTCCAGGTTCTTGTCTGTGGGGTTGCGCCAGGCCGCGCCCATGCAGAAGCGGGTCGCGCCCCGGGCCCTGGCGACCGCCGCGGCGGCTGTCACCTCTTCCAGCGGCAGCAGGCGCTCGGGCTCCAGGTCCGTGGCATGGCTGGCGCTCTGGGAGCAGTAGCCGCAATCCTCGGGACAGGCCCCGGTCTTGATACTGAGCAGGGTGCTGACCTGGACCCTGTTGGGGTCGAAACAGGCCCGGTGCGCCGACTGGGCACGAAAGATCAGGTCCATGAAAGGCTGATCGAACAAGGCCAGGACCTCGTCGATGGACCAGTCGTGGCGGAGGGGGGGGCTGGGCATGAGGGTTTTCCGGAGACAATGGAGGGCGCGGCGGGGATCCTAAGAGGCGGCATGGTAAACCGATCCGGTCATCTGTCAACCAGACCAAGCCATGGAGTTGACGAACCCAGCCCTGATCAGAACAGGGAGGCGGAGAGTTCGTTAATGGCGGCCAGCATGTCGCCATCGTCGGTCAGGGCCTGGGCGATGGCGGCGCGGCAGGCGACCACCGGCGTCACGCCGGAGACCATAAGTTTGGCGGCATGGACCAACAAGCGGGTGGAGGCGCCCTCGTCTAGCCCCTGGCCACGCAGGTTGCGGGTCATGTGGGCGAACTTCACCAGTTGGCGGGCCTGATCGGGGTCAATCCCCGTCTCCTTCTCCAGGATGCGTCGCTCCAGGTTCGCGTCCGGGTAGTCGAACTCCAGGGCCACGAAGCGCTGGCGGGTCGAGGGTTTGAGGTCCTTGAGCACGCTTTGGTAGCCGGGATTGTAGGAAATGGCCAGGCAGAAGGTGTCCGGTGCCTCCAGTAGCTCCCCCAGCTTTTCCATGGGCAAGACCCGGCGATCGTCCGCCAGGGGATGGATGACCACGGTGGTGTCCTTGCGGGCCTCCACGATCTCGTCCAGGTAGCAGATGCCGCCGCAGCGTACCGCCCGCGCCAAGGGGCCATCGACCCAGAGGGTCTCCCCGCCCTTGACCAGGAAGCGGCCCACCAGGTCCGAGGAGGTCAGATCGTCATGGCAGGAGACGGTAATGAGGGGCCGTTGCAACCGCCAGGCCATGTGCTCCATGAAGCGCGTCTTGCCGCAGCCCGTGGGCCCCTTGAGAAGAATCGGCAGCCCGTTGGCATAGGCGGCCTCGAAGACCTGGATCTCGTCGCCCAGGGGTTCGTAGTAGGGCTCGTCCTGAATGAAATTGGCCTCGGGCCGTATGACTTCGAGCGTATGGCGCACGGCGGTTCTCCAAAATGGTGGCAGTCCTGCCCCTGAGGGACTTGGCGGGGTAGCTGGCGGTTGGCATCCCAACCCAGATTAGGGCCAGACGCGAGACGGGACAAGAGGCAAGGATTGGGGACAGGTGGCAAGGGGCAGTTGAAGGAGCCAGGTCGGCGGCCCGCCGCGGGTCCGCAAGTGGCCTGTGCTCCTACCGCCCAGATGGCCCCTTATGGGTATACACCGACATGATGAGGCCGAAGCCGGCCATGATGGTCACCATGGCGGTGCCACCATGACTAACCAGTGGCAGAGGGACGCCCACCACCGGCAGCAGGCCCGCGACCATGCCGGTGTTGACGAAGAGATAGACGAAAAAGACCAGGGTCAGGCCGCCGGCCAGAAGGCGTCCAAAACTGTCCCGCACCCGGCTGGCGATATAAAGCCCACGTAGGATGATGAAGAGGTAAATGCCAAGCAACCCCAGGATGCCGAAGAAACCCATTTCTTCCCCGAGGACGGCGAAGATGAAATCCGTGGTCCTTTCTGGCAGAAACTCCAGATGGGACTGGGTACCCTGGCCCCAGCCCTTGCCATAGAGGCCCCCGGAACCGATGGCGATCTTGGACTGGATGATGTGATAGCCCGTTCCCAGGGGGTCACTCTCCGGGTCGAAAAGGGTCAGCACCCTGTTCTTCTGATAATCTAACATCTGGCTCCACAGCAGGGGGGCCAGGGCGGCGGCCATGGCGATCAGCAGGCCGACGATCCGCCAGGACAGCCCCGCCAGAAAGAGGACCAGGGCCCCGGCGCTGCCCACCAACAGGGCCGTCCCCAGATCCGGCTGGCGGGCGATGAGTACGGCCGGCAGGGCCGTGAGGACTCCCGCCCCCAGGGTGCGCCAGCCCCCTGGGGGCAAGGGCCGGAGCGCCAGGAACCAGGCCAGCATGAGGGGCACCGCCAGCTTGAGCAGCTCCGAGGGTTGAAAGCGCAGCAGGCCCAGGTCCAGCCAACGCTGGGCGCCCTTACCGATCTCGCCCACCGCCAGCACCGCCACCAGCATGAGTACCCCCGCCACGTAGAGCGGGACCGCCAGGCGCCACCAGATGCGGGGCGGGACCTGGGCGACGGCGATCATGACCCCAAAGGCGAGCCCCAGCCGCAGGAGTTGGGCCTCCAGCCGCCCCGGGTCCTGATCAATGGCGCTGAAGAGCACCAGCAGGCCATAGCCCGACAAGATGAGCAGGGCAAAGATCAGGGGCAAATCCAGGTGCAGCCGGTGAGCGAGGCTCGGCGACTCCATCAGGGGTCCCTGTCCCAACCCAATGCCGCCAGTCTCAATCGCCATCCTCCTCCCCCGCTTCGCCGTTCGTACCCAGGTCTGCCGATGGTCTCTTACCCAAGAGATAACTGTCCATCACGGCGCGGCCAATGGGCGCGGCCACGGCGCCGCCATGTCCGCCATTTTCCACCAGCACGGCCAAGGCGATACGGGGTTTATCCACCGGGGCGAAGGCCACGAAGAGGGCGTGGTCCCGTTTGCGCTCGGCCACCTGCTTCTCGTTGTAGGTTTCCTTCTGGCCCACGGTGAAGACCTGGGCCGTGCCCGTCTTGCCGGCAATGCGATAGGCCGAGGTCCTGATGCGCCGGGCCGTGCCCCGAGGACTCTCCACCACCTGGATCATGGCCTGGATCATGTCCTCCAGGTGGCCGGGGTCCAGCCCCAGGTCGCGCGCGGGGGCACTGATGGGCAGGGGCGGGCCCAGACCATCGTCGATGGCCATCGCCACCCGGGGTTCGATATAGCGCCCACCATTGGCCAGGGCGGCGGTGGCCGCCGCCAACTGGAGGGGGGTGGCCAGAAAGGCGCCCTGGCCAATGCCCACGATCAGGGTCTCCCCCGGAAACCAGGCCTGGTTGCGGACCCGGCGCTTCCAATCCCGCGAGGGCAGCAGGCCGCCTCGTTCCCCCGCCAGGTCGATGCCCGTGCCGCGGCCAAAGTGGAACTCGGTCAGAAAGTCGTGCATCCGCTCGATGCCCAAATGATGGGCCAGGTCATAAAAATAGACATCGCAGGACTCGACGATGGCCTTTTCCAGGTCCACGCGGCCATGACCGCCCCGCCGCCAATCACGGAAGCGGTGGGAATGATTCGGCAACTGGTAGGCGCCGCCGCAATACTTGGCCTTGGAGGCAGTGATGACGCCCGCCTCCAGTCCGGCCAGGGCGACGAAGGGCTTGATGGTGGATCCCGGCGGATACTGGCCGCGCAGGGCGCGGTCGAAAAGGGGGGCGTCTATGTCGTCGCGCAGGGCCGCGTACTCCCTGGTCCCTATACCCTCGACGAAGGGGTTGGGATCGAAGCCAGGATTGCTTACCAGCGCCAGTACCCCTCCAGTCCTGGGGTCCAGGGCCACCACGGCGCCGCGCCGGCCGCCCAGGGCGGCGGCCGCATCCTGCTGCAAGCGGATATCCAGATGGAGCCGCAGATCCCGGCCCGGCACTGGCTGCTGACTCTGCAGGGTCCGCATCACCCGCCCCTTGGCATTGACCTCCACCTGGCGATGGCCGGCGCGCCCGTGCAGCACCTCCTCGTAGAATTTTTCCAGGCCGTTCTTGCCGATGAAATCCGTACCCCGGTAGTTGGCGACGTCGATGCGTTTGAGTTCCTCCTCGTCGATACGCCCCACATAGCCCAGTACATGGGCGGTATGGGTGCCGAGGGGATAGGTCCGCAACAGGTCGGCACGGATATCGACCGACGGGAAGCGATGGCCCTCCAGCGCGACCCGCGCTATCTCCTCCTCCGTCAGATGCAGTCGCAAGGGTACCGCCTGATAGGGTGAACCCTGACGGCGCAGACGCTCGAAGCGCTTGATGTCCGCCTCGTCGATGCGGATCAGACCCGAGAAGACCTCGATCAAGCCGGCCATGTCCCGCACCTTACTCGGGGTGATGGTGAGGGTAAAGGATGGCTCGTTGGCTGCCAGGAGGATACCGTTGACATCGTAGATCAGACCCCGGGTGGGCGCCAAGGGCTCCAGCCGCACCCGGTTGTCCAGGGACAAGGTAGTGAAGTGCTGGTGGTTTTTAATCTGCAGGCGCGCCACCTGCACCACCACCAGCAACAGGAGCAGGATCACCACCAGGCCCGCCACCAGAGCACGGCGCCGGAACAAGCGCCGCTCCTCATGACCCGGGTGGAACCAAGACCCAGCCACGCCTCAGGCCGCCTCGAGGCGGCGCCCCAGGCCGCGCAGAAGAATTTGGATCCAGGGCCAGAACAGCAGGCCGGTGACCGCCGGCAGCCAGTACTGGAGACCCGGGGTCGGCTGGCTGAGGGCGCCCATGACCCAAAGGGACACCAACCGCTCCAGCAGCAGTAGGAGCCACACCGCCAGGGCCTGCTGGAAGGGTGGGAAAAGACGCAGGCGACGGTGCAGGCTCACCGCCGCCCAGGCCATCACCGACAGGCTCAAGGCATGCTGGCCGAGGACGGTAGCGGTGGCCGCGTCCAACAGCAGCCCCATGCCCCAGCCCCAGAAGACCCCAACCCGTTCGGGGGCGGCCAGATTCCAGTAGAGCAGGGTCAGGGCTACCCAAGGCGGTCTCAGCTCGGAGATCCAGTCTGGCAAGGGCAGGAGGGTCAACACTAGGGCCAACCCCAGACTGAGGAGAACGAGCCAGCGGCTTGGCAGGGTTTCCATTATTCGATGACCTCCGGCAGTTGGGATGTGGGGTTCGCCGGGTCCGCGGCGACCACGCCCGGCGCATCCCCCAGACCCGTCTCCGACAGGGTCCAGACCAGCAGCACTTGATGGCTGCGGTCAAGCCGAGCGGTGGGGGCGGCGATAACCTGGGCAAAAGGCTGCCCTGGATCGCGCCGCACCTCGCTCACCCTGGCCACGGGATAGCCGGAGGGAAAGCGGCCGCCGAGGCCGGAGGTCACCAGCAGATCACCCTCCTCCAGATCGGCGTCATGGGGGACATAAGCCAGATCGAGCTGATTGACAAGACCGGTGCCCGCCGCCACCGCGCGCAGGCCGTTGCGATTGACCTGCACCGGCAAGCCGTGGGCTGTATCCGTGATGAGGAGGACCGTCGCCGTCGTGGGGCCGACCCAGGTCACCTGCCCCATGACGGCATTGGCATCCAGTACCGGCTGGCCGACGAATACGCCGGAGGCGCTGCCCTTGTCGATCATGACCTGCTGACGATAGGGGTCCAGGTCCACCGATAGGATTTCGGCGATGAGCACTCGCTCGCCGACGCGGATGGAAGAACCCAGCAAGTCGTGCAGACGCCTATTCTCCGCCTCCAGGGCCTCGAAGCGCTGCAGCCGGCCCTTGAGGGCCAGATTGTCCGCCTTCAGGGCCGTGTTGTCCTGGCGCAGCGAGGCCTCGTTGGCGAAAAGGCTCCCTAAGGCAGGAACCATGCCGGCGGGCAGGCTCGCCATATGCTGGACAGGCGCGACCAACAAGGCCAGGGCCCCGCGCAAGGGTTCCAGCAAATGCCGCCGCTGGTCGGCCACCATGAGGCCAATGGCCAGGAGGACCGCGATCACCACCCGGTAGGATGGGGAAGGCCCGCGCAGGAAGAGGGGTTTGATGGGCGTAAACCTCGATCAGGTGGCCCTGGGAGCGATAGGCAAGGCTCCAACGCTTCTCGGCGCCCAGCCTGGTGGGATGCTGCTCTGGCTCATCCGCCCTACCCTCAGGCGCCATGCCCGCGGAATCGGACCAAGTTGGGGCTCAGCACGCACCCCATCCAAGGATCTTACTCGTTCACGAACAAGTCGGTTCCGCGGATGTCTATCGTCTCCAGGGCGCGGCCACCGCCACGGGCGACACAGGTAAGGGGATCATCCGCCACCAGGACCGGCAGCCCCGTCTCTTCCGCCAGCAGCCGGTCGATATCCCGCAGCAGGGCCCCGCCACCGGTCAGGACTATGCCCCGATCGACCACGTCCGCCCCCAGTTCTGGCGGTGTCTGCTCCAGGGCCATCTTGAGGGCCCGGGAGATGCCCGCCAGGGGTTCTTCCAGGGCCTCAAGGATCTCGTTGCTGTTGAGTTTGAAACTGCGTGGTACGCCCTCGGACAGGTTACGACCCGTGACCTCGATCTCCCGCATCTCGCTGCCAGGGTAGGCGGAGCCGATGGTGTGCTTGATGCGTTCCGCCGTGGCCTCGCCGATGAGAGTGCCATAGTTGCGGCGCACGTAATTGATGATGGCCTCGTCGAAACGGTCGCCACCGATGCGCACCGAATTGGAATAGACCACGCCATTCAGGGACAGGACCGCCACCTCCGAGGTTCCACCGCCGATATCAAGAACCATAGAGCCCCTCGCCTCGTCCACTGGCAGCCCCGCGCCGATAGCCGCCGCCATGGGCTCCTCGATCAGAAAGACCTCCCGCGCCCCGGCCCCGGCGGCCGATTCCTTGATGGCGCGCCGTTCCACCTGGGTCGAGCCGCAGGGGACGCTGATCAACACCCTGGGGCTGGGCCGCATCAGGCGCGACGCATGCACCTTGTGGATGAAATACTGGAGCATCTTCTCCGTGACCGTGAAGTCGGCGATGACGCCGTCCTTCAAGGGGCGGATAGCCGTGATGTTCTGGGGCGTGCGCCCAAGCATCTGTTTGGCATCCTCCCCTACCGCCACCACCGTCTTGGGGCCACCGGCCTGGGCCTGGCGGATGGCCACCACCGAGGGCTCATTGAGGACTATGCCCTGGCCGCGGGCATAGATGAGTGTGTTGGCCGTCCCGAGGTCGATCGAAAGATCGTTCGAGAACATCCCTCGAATACGTCGAAAAAACATCTAACACATACCTTGAGGATAAGGGAAGGAAAAAGCTTACCGCTACCTGGACCCCCGGAAGAGAGCAACCGCTCCCGGACATCCCCGGAAGCGGGCTAATCTAACAACGCCAAACCGTCTGGGCAAGGCGGATTGCGTTGCACGGGACGGCGGGGGCCAGGCTATGGTATTTTCCACGTCATCACAAAGCAGCCAGGGAGCCTACTCATGTCCCTCGACCGATCCGATGTGGAAAAGATCGCCCATCTGGCGCGCATCCAGATCTCCGACGCGGAGAAGGGCCGCTATGTCAATGACCTCAATGGCATTCTTGCCTTGGCGGAGGAGATGAACGCGGTGGATACCCAGGGCATCAGCCCCATGGCCCACCCCTTGCGCATGACTCAGCGACTCCGCCCGGACCAGGCGACGGAGCCGGACCGCCGGGAGCTCTTCCAGGGGATTGCGCCGTCCGTCGAGAGCGGCCTCTATCTGGTGCCCAAGGTCATCGAATAAGCGGGTCCACCGCTCCCCTTCCTTCCCAACGCCGTCCCAGGACACGCTTCCATGCACAAGAAGACCATTATCGAGCTGGATCGCGGCCTGCGCCAGGGCGCTTTCACCAGCGTGGAGCTGACCCGCCACTATCTGGAGCGCATCGAGCAACACAATCCGCGCCTGAATGCCTACATCACCGTCGCCACCGATCGGGCCCTGGAGGCGGCGGAGCGGGCGGACTCGCTACGTCGGACTGGCGAAGCCGGGCCCCTGGCGGGCATTCCCATCGCCCACAAGGACATTTTTTGTACCTATGGCCTCAAGACCAGTTGTGGCTCGCGCATGCTGGACAGCTTCGTGGCCCCCTACAGCGCTGCGGTGGTGGAGCGACTGGAGCAGGCCGGGGTGGTGATGCTGGGCAAGACCAACATGGACGAGTTCGCCATGGGTTCGTCCAACGAGACGAGCTGGTACGGCCCAGTGAAGAATCCCTGGGACGAGACGCGGGTGCCGGGCGGCTCCTCGGGCGGATCGGCGGCGGCGGTGTCGGCCCATCTGTGCGCGGCGGCGACGGGCACGGACACTGGCGGATCCATCCGGCAGCCGGCGGCCCTCTGCGGCCTGACCGGGCTCAAGCCCACCTACGGGCGCGTCTCCCGCTGGGGCATGATCGCCTTCGCCTCCAGCCTGGACCAGGCCGGCCCCATGACCCGCACCGCCGAGGATGCGGCCCTGCTACTCCAGGCCATGGCTGGCTTCGACCCGCGCGACTCCACTAGTTCGCAAGAGCCAGTACCGGACTATCTGGCCGGGCTTGGGGCCGACCTCGCCGGCCTGCGCATCGGCCTGCCCAAGGAATACTTTGGCGCCGGACTCGATGCCGGGGTCGCCGCCAGCGTGGAGGCCGCCATCGCCGAATATCTCCGCCTGGGCGCCGAGGTGCGGGAGATCAGCCTGCCCAACAGCCCCCTGTCGGTGCCGACTTATTATGTCGTGGCGCCGGCGGAATGCTCCTCCAACCTGGCCCGCTTCGACGGCGTGCGATACGGTCATCGCTGCCAGGACCCGCGCGACCTGACCGACCTCTACCAGCGCAGCCGCGCCGAGGGCTTCGGCGCCGAGGTCAAGCGGCGCGTCATGATCGGCACCTATGTCCTCTCCGCCGGCTATTACGACGCCTACTATCTCAAGGCTCAGAAGCTGCGGCACCTCATCAGTGACGACTTCCGCCGCGCCTTCCAGCAGGTGGATGTCATCCTGGGCCCCACCAGCCCGACCACGGCCTTCCGGCTCGGCGACAAGGCGGACAATCCCGTGGCCATGTACCTCAACGACATCTACACCATCGCCACCAACCTGGCGGGCCTGCCAGGTATGTCGCTGCCAGTGGCCCATGCGGGGGGCCTGCCGGTGGGCCTGCAACTCATCGGCGACTATTTCCAGGAAGGTCGGCTGCTCAACATCGCCCACAAGCTGCAACAAGCAACCGACTGGCACCTGGCCTCGCCACCCGGATTCGACTAAATCTCCCCTGCATGGATCGGCGGAACGGCTTGGGCAAATCACTAAAGGTTAAGGCGAGGGGGGCGGGTCCATGCGGGGTCTCTGGCTGGAGGATCAGCATCCGCGGCTGCGCGACGACCTGCCCCTACCTGTCCCCGGACCTGGCGAGGCCCTGGTCCGGGTGCGCCTGGCCGGTATCTGCGCCACGGACCTGGAGCTGAAACTGGGTTATTACCCTTTTTCGGGCGTCCCAGGCCACGAATTCGTCGGCGAGATCGTGGCGGCCCCGGACCCGCCCTGGCACGCCGGCCAACGGGTCGTCGGCGAGATCAATCTCCCCTGTCGGGATTGCGCCCAGTGCCGGGCCCAGCGCGGCAATCACTGCGAAAGGCGCCGGGTGCTGGGCATCCATGGCCATGACGGCGCCTTCGCCGAGTTCCTGGTCCTGCCCCTGGGCAACCTGCACCCCGTGCCGGACGCTATCCCGGACGAGGCCGCCGTCTTTTGCGAGCCCCTGGCGGCGGCCCTGCGCATCCAGGCGCAGAGGCCCATTCACCCCGGTGAACGGGTGCTGCTGGTGGGCGCCGGCCGTCTGGGTCAGCTCATTGCCCTGAGCCTGGCCGGGGGGCATGGCGAACTCCAGGTGGTGGCGCGCCATCCCCGGCAGAGGGCCCTGCTGGAGG
>JBFZDM010000341.1:0-6325 GCA_041307365.1 Chromatiaceae bacterium
AGGAGGAAAATTGGGAAAATCAGGAAGACCAGAAACTGCCCCATGATTTGGCCAAGGATGACGAAGAGCGCGAAGACCTGGTGTTGCCAATGGCTATCGTTTCCATAGCCAGTGGTGGTCAGGGTTTCCGATGCCCATTGGAGGCTTTCCAGAAATGTGCGCGGAGATCCCTCCAGATTTTCCATGCCCGTCATATAAATAAACGCCATGACAAGGAGGGTGGCCGGAAGTGCGGCCACGAATAGGAGCAGACGCTGGGTCGAACGTTGTAGTTTCATCGCCATGGTGGGATTAAGGCCAGAATTCCAGGTTCTGGGTGGCTCCGGGCATTGGCTGGAGCATCACAGGGCCAGCCGATAGCCGATGCCCTGGACCGTGAGGATGAAGCGCGGATGCATGGGATCGTCGCTCAATTTCTGTCGCAGATGACCGACCAGCACGCGCAAGTAATGGGTGTCCTCCTGGTGACCGCCACCCCAGACCTCGCGCAGGATCTGCTCATGGGTCAGTACCTGACCCTGACTGGCCACCAAAAGGCCGAGCAGGGCAAATTCCTTGCGCGACAAAGATACTGGGACGCCATCGACCTCAACCTCGCGGCGCGCCAGATCCACCTGTAGCCCCTGTGACACGAACTGGGCCGAGGACAGCCCCTTACGCTCCTCCTGGCGCAGGAGTACCCGGACCCGCGCCATGAGTTCGCCAATGCCGAAGGGCTTGGTGACATAGTCATTGGCGCCCGCGTCCAGGGCCTGGATCTTCTCTGTCTCCGAGGCCCGGACCGACAGCACCAGGATGGGGATGGTCGACCAGGTACGCAGGCGACGGATGAAATCCAGGCCATCCAGGTCGGGCAGACCCAGATCCAGGATCACCAGCCGTGGCGGCGTCGTCACGCAGATGTGCAGACCCTCCTCGCCCAGCCGCGCCTCCTGTACCTGGTAGCCATGGGCCTCCAGGCTGATGCGCAGGAATTTGCGGATATGGGCCTCGTCCTCGACGATCAGCAGGGTTTCGTTCTTTCCCTTCATGGCGTTGCCTCCGGACTGGCCAGGGGTAGAGAGAGACGCATGCATGTTCCCCAACCCTCCTCGCCCGGCAAAGCCCTGACCTGACCGCCGGGGGCGCCGATCATGCCCCGGCAGATGGCCAGGCCCAGTCCGCTACCGACACGGTTATCACGGTCGCCACGACCCACCGAGTAGAACATATCGAAAATCTTCTCCCGCTCGTCCTCGGGGATGCCGGGACCTTGGTCGCAAAGGTCGATCCGGATCTCATCCCCGACCAACTCGGCCTGGATGCCGATACACCCATTTTCGGGAGAGAGACGCGCCGCGTTGTCCAGCAGATTGACCAGGGCCTGCTCGATCAGGGAACCCTGGACCCAGAGCAGAGGCATCTCGGCGGGGACCTGGATCTTGACCTCCACGCCAGTCAGCACGTCCGGGACCCGGGCGATGGCACTGGCAATGATGTCGTGAAGGTCCACCCAATCCCGATGCAGGTTCAGCTTGCCCTGGCCGAGGCGGGTCATGTCCAGCAGGTTTTGGATATGGCGATCCAGGCGCTGGGCCTCGGCGGCGATCGTGGCCAGGAGTTCCCGGCGATCCTGGGGACTGAAGGCATCGCCATATTCCAGCAGGCTGGTGGCCGAGCCAATGATGGAGGCCAGGGGTGTGCGCAGATCGTGGGAGACGGACGACAGCAGGGCCGAGCGCAACTGCTCGGTCTCCGAGACCAGCTTGGCCTGTTCCAGGTCCGCCACCAGCCGAGTACGGTCCAGCGCTACCGCCGCCTGATCACAGACGTTGCGAGCCGACTCGATCCGCTCAGGGTCCTGGACCCCCGCCAGGGCCACCAGTCCGAGGCGACCCGTGTCCGTCGCCAACCGGACGAAGACCCAGTCGCCCACCGCCACCGGATCCTGTCCCTCCCGCGCCCAGGCCGCCATCAGGTCCTCTGAGGTCAGGGGCCGGTCGTCACCCCGTCGCCGCCTTGCCCTTGGGGGCTCCTTTCCCTCGACTAACAAGATTCGAATGGCGCCCACCGGTCCCGGCAGCAAGAGGCCGAGCTGATCGACCAGTGCATCGAGCACTTCCTCGGCCCCCACGGCGGAGGCCAGGCGGCGGCTGAAATCAAAGAGGCTCGAGATCCGCTCCAGGGAGGCCCGGCGCTGGGCCATCTCCTGGCGCATGCGTGACGCCAGATTGCCGGAAATGGCCGACACCAGGAGGAAGAAGACGAGGGTCGTCACGTCTCCGTCATCCGCCACCTTGAAGGTGTGCAAGGGCTCGGTGAAAAAGAAGTTGAAGGCGAGGAAGCTGAGGAAACTGGCTAGCAGCGAAGGGCCAAGACTGGCACGGGAGGAGACGACGAGGACGCCGATCAGGAAGAGGAGCGAGCGGCTGGCATGGGGAAAAAGTCGGGGCAACAGGAAGGCGAGGGCGGCCGTCACCGCCACGGCAACCACGGCGAAAAGATAGGGCAGCAGTTGCGCCCGGGCCGGGGGCTGAACCTTGAAGAGACGAACGGCCTTTGACATTAACGGCGGATTAGGTGGATGGAAGGGGAGCGGAAGGCGCCGCGAATTGCGCCTATGGTGGCCCAGTTACCGAGGCCGGGGTGTAAAAATTTCATCAAATTTTTACAGAGTTTTTATGTGACCTCACTTGGGTCGGTCTGGATAATCTCCTTGTCACGCTTATCAGGGCACCCGGAATCCCGCTTGGCCCAGTCCCTGGCCACCGCCTCGAAGACGCTCTCACGCCCCTGAAACGAAACCTCTTAATTCTTGGAATTCCATGCATTGGCGCGCCATAACCAGACTATTTGGCATTCTTTTGGTGCTCTTTAGTCTTAACTTTGTGCCCTCGATCGGCATCGCCTATTACTATGGCGATGGCCAGGCAGGGGTCTTCGACATATCGTTTATCTTGACCCTGGTGGCGGGTTGTCTGCTCTGGCTGCCAAACTGGCGCGCGCAACAGGAGCTATCGGTGCGCGACGGCTTCCTGGTGGTCACCCTCTTCTGGGTTCTGCTCGGGCTGGTCGGCGCCTTGCCCTTCAAGATCGGGTTGGGTTGGAGCCTGACGGACGCCGTTTTCGAGTCCATTTCCGGCTTTACCACCACGGGCGCCACCATCATCGCCAGTGGTATCGACCAACTGCCCCTATCCATCCTCTACCATCGCCAGCAACTCAACTTCCTCGGTGGCATGGGTATCGTGGTCCTGGCCGTCGCCGTATTGCCCATGCTGGGCGTCGGCGGCATGCAGCTCTACCGGGCGGAGACCTCGGGGGTCACCAAGAACGAAAAACTGACGCCGCGCATCGCCGAGACGGCCCGCTCCCTCTGGCTGGTCTATTTCGTCCTGACCGCCGGGTGCGCCCTGGCCTTCTGGGCCGCTGGTATGAGCCTCTTCGACGCCATCGGCCATGCCTATGCGGGGGTGGGGACCGGTGGCTTCTCGACCCACGACGCCAGTTTCGGTTATTGGGATAGTCCTCTCATCGAAGGGATCGCCATCTTTTTCATGCTGGCCGGTGGCGCCAACTTCGCCATCCACTTCATTGCCTGGCAACGCCAGTCGCCCTGGCCCTATGCCCGCGACTCGGAGGTACGGGCCTACGGTCTCATCTTCCTGATCTCGACCCTGATCGTCGCCGCCACCCTGGCCCTGGCCGGGACCTATGCCAATGGCTGGGAATCGTTGCGCCATGGCGCCTTCCAGGTGGCATCTATCCTGACCAGCACGGGCTTTACGACCGCGACCTTCGCCGAATGGCCGCTCTACCTGCCACTGATGTTGGTGGCCCTCACCTTCATTGGTGGCTGCGCCGGCTCGACGGCGGGCGGTATCAAGGTCGTGCGCATCCAACTCCTGGGCAAGCTGGGCCTGCGCCAGCTCCACCAGCTCGCCCATCCCCAGGCCGTGTCGCCCCTCAAACTGGGCCGTCGGCCAGTCTCGGACCAGATCCTGTTTTCGGTCTGGGGCTTCTTCGTCCTCTATATCTCCACGACCTTGCTACTGACCATGGCCATGATGGGGGCCGGCCTGGACTTTTTATCGGCCTTCGGCGCCGTCCAGGCCACTATCAATCTCACTGGACCTGGCCTGGGCAAGGTTGCCGTCACCTACGCCGAGGTGAGCGATACAGTCAAATGGCTGGGGGTGTTCGGCATGTTGGTGGGCCGGCTGGAGGTCTTCACCCTGCTCATCCTCTTCCTGCCGGCCTATTGGCGGCATTGAAACCCTTAATGTCATGGATTGAAGGGGAAAGACCATGAAAATCGTCATCCTTGGCGCCGGCCAAGTCGGCCGCACGGTCGCCCACAGCCTTGCCAACGAGGAAAACGACATCACGGTGGTGGATCGTGACCCGCAATTGCTGCAACTCTTGCAGGAACGTATCGACCTGCGCACGGTTACCGGTCATGCCTCGCACCCGGAGGTGTTGATCGAAGCCGGCATCGAGCATGCCGATCTCATCCTGGCCGTGACCAACAGCGACGAAACCAACATGGTTGCCTGCCAACTGGCCTATACCCTTTTCAAGACCCCAACGCGGCTGGCGCGAGTGCGAGCCCCCAGCTATCTGGCCCACCCCGGACTCTTCTCGTCCAAGAACATCCCCATCAACTACCTGGTCAGCCCAGAGCGCCTGGTCACCCTTTTCATTGTGCACCTGATCGAACAGCCTGGGTCCTTGCAGATCCTCGACTTCCTTGACGGCCAGGCGCAACTGGTGGCGGTCCGGGCACGACCAGGAAGCCCCATGGTGGGGAAGGCGTTGCATCTGCTACCAAGCCAGGTCCCCGACGCGGAAAACCGCCTGGTAGCTATTTACCGGCGCGGTCAGTTCATCCTGCCGGAGGGCTCGACGATCATCGAGGTTAATGACGAGGTGTTCTTTCTCGCCGCCAGCCATGACATTGCCAAGTCTATCGGCGCCTTCCATCAATCCCAGGCGCCCTATCACAAGGTAATGATCGCCGGTGGTGGCAATGTCGGCATGCAATTGGCGGAACGCCTCGAAGGGCATCACAGAGTCAAGATCATCGAACGCGATGCCGGACGCTGCCAGTATCTGGCCAAGAGCCTGATTAGCACTATAGTCTTGCGGGGCGACGCCGGCAACGCGGACCTGTTGCGGGAGGAAGACATTGAAAACACGGACGTCTTCTGCGCCCTGACCAACGACGAAGAGGCCAATATCCTGTCCGCGATCCTGGCCAAGCGCCTGGGGGTTCGCAAGACCATCGCCATTGTCAACAGCCCCAGCTATGTCGATTTGGTGCAGGACACGGAGATTGATATTGCCGTGTCCCCGGCCCAAGTGACCATCGGTGCCTTGCTCACCCATATACGCCGCGGTGACGTGGAGACTGTTCACTCCTTGCGTCGCGGCGCCGCCGAGGCCATCGAACTCAGCGTCCACGGTGACAGCCGCTCCTCCCGCGTGATTGGCCGCCCCATGGGCAAACTGGTACTGCCGCCAGGCGCAAGCATTGGCGTCATCGCGCGTCAGGGCCGCCTCATCTTTCCCCACCACGATACCTTGATCGAGCAGGAGGACCGCATCGTCCTCTTCCTGGCCGACAAGCGTCAGATCACCGCCGTGGAGAGGCTGTTTCACGTCTCCTTTTCTTTTGTCTGAGGCAGGCCCATGAATCCGGAAAAGGTGGTCTTTGGCTTCTTCATCGTCCTCTCCCTAACCCTCAACTTTGGCTTCTTCGTCGGCGATGTGGGTAATCCGGATCACCACGGTGCTTGGCAACTCTTTGCCACCTTGGTGGTGAACGCCATCGCCACGGTACTCAAGTTTGGCGACCGCAGCCAGTTGGGGGCCGTGCTCCTGGCTACCAGCCTGGCAGCCATGCTCCAGCTTCTCGCCGCCGTAGTCGTCTGGACTGTGGCGGTCCATGTCTCGGGGACGGGGCTGACGTCCGGGGTGACGGCCAGCATCGTCTCCCTGAGTGGTGGCGCCATGGTCGCCAATGTCATCTCGGTCGTACTGTTGGTGATCGAGACCCTTATGCTGCGGCGCTGACGGACGTCGAGCCCCCCGCGGTGGTTGCCCTGGCGCGACTGCCCGACCCTAATATTCGAGAGAGGAGGTAAGGGGATAATGGCAAGGGTCATTGATGACTTGCCCTGTTCTTCGATAACACCTGAATAGCATAGGCCTTCAGGGTCCGAGCACGGATCCAGCCCTCATCCCTGTTTCTGTTAGAATCCACGCACTCTGTCGCCACCAGGGCTTGCCAGGCCCTGGTACCTTCCAGCCTTGCGGGATCTCATCCATGACCGAGACACAGATC
>JBFZDM010000367.1:0-8537 GCA_041307365.1 Chromatiaceae bacterium
CACGCCATCCGCGTGTTTGATCAGAAGGCGCGGCCGGTGACGCCCTTGGCGTCGGGGCCGAGCAGGTAGAGAAAGGGCACGACGATGGAATCGGGCGAGGGCAGATCCTGGGGATCCTCGCCAGGGTAGAGGCGGGCGCGCAGGCCGGTGCGGACTATGCCGGGGTCGAGGCTGTTGACCCTGATCCGGTTCTGGTCGCGGGTTTCCTCGGCCAGGATCTCCATCAGGCCTTCGATGCCGAATTTGGCGGCGGCATAGGCGCCCCAGTAGGCCAGGCCCTTGCGGCCAACCCGGTCCGAGGTGAAGACGATGGCGGCGTCGGCCGCTTGCCGCAGGAGTGGCAGGCAGGCCTGGGTGAGCAGGAAGGGGGCGGTGAGGTTGATGCGCAGCACCCGCTCCCACTCCTTGGCGTCATAGTCGTCGATGCGGCTGAGGAAGGGGGCGAAGGCGGCGCAGTGGGCCAGTCCGTCCAGTCTACCGAATTCCCCCGCGATCACGTCCAGGACGGCGCCATGGTCCTCCTCTTTCGCCGCTTCCAGGTCCAGGGGCAGGATTGCCGGCTCCGGGGCGCCACTGGCCGCGATGCGATCATAGAGGGCTTCCAGATCGGCCTCTTCCTTGTCCGAGAGGATGACGGCGGCGCCGTGGGCGGCACAGGCACTGGCGACGGCGGCGCCGATGCCGTCGGCGGCACCGGTGACGAGGATGACGCGATTGGCCAGGAGATTGGGTGCGGGCTGATAGTTTTCCATGATCTTGAGTCGCTTGGCTGAATGGATTGTTCCGATGTTAGCCTGGCTGGCGCTTGCCTCGGTCAGCCGGTTTCAGGCCCATCACGAGGGTATGCCGGTGGGCGTCTGAAAACGGCCAGGTTTTCGAGGCTGCCGAAGCGGGCCATCCGAAGCGGAGGGTCGCGGCCCCGCCTTCACCGTCGGCTCTCCCGCCAGGCGAGCCAGAGTTTGCGCAACGGGGTGAGACCAAGGCGCTGGTCCGCGACCTGAAAATCCGCCCCCGCCATTTCGGCGAGGAGGCTGGCGAGGATGCGGACGCGGATGCGGGCGAAGGGGGGCTGGCTAGCGCGGTCCGGGCACTGGGCGAGCAGGATATGGGCCTGCCGGGCGAGATCGGGCAACCACTCCGGCAGACGGGCGCGGTGGAGGCCCTGGCTCAGGGCTTCCGGGGTGAGGCCCAGGTCCCGCAGGCGATCCCGTGGGATGGGAGCACGCCCCGCGCGGGCCAGCCAGCCGCTGTCGCGGATGCGATAGACCAGGGCGCAGTAGGCGCCAAGGGTCCGTGCCCTGGTGATCTGGTCAGTATCCCGGATGCCATGGCAACGGGTCATGAGTTCGAAGAGGGCGCCGAGGTCGGCCTCGCAGGCGGCGTTCAGGGCCGCCGGGTCCGCCGGGGTAGGGCGCAGGATCTCCTCCTCGACCTGGTCGGCCATCCGCAGGAAAGGGTTCACCGGCAAGCGGTGGCGGGCGACGAGGGGTTGCAGGGCCTGGTTCAGGGGGTGGCTGGGCTTGCCTTTGTCGAGGCGCCCCACTTCCTCGCGCCACCACTGGAGTTTGAGACGGGCCACGCCGGAGTCGCTGACGTCCTCCAGGATGGCGCGGACCTGGTGGCGCCAGGCGGCGAGGATCGCCAGATCGTCCCGCAGAGGGGGCGGGGAGAAGCGCAGGCTGTAGTAGGTGGAGGAGCCCAGGGGCGTCGCCGGGTTGGGGAAGCCCCAGGAGGCGGGGCTGACTTCCGGCGGCGGGACCTTGGGCGGGGCCGCTCTGTCCAGGCTCACTGGGGTGTGCGCGCCGGTGGGCAAGCCAGGGGGCCTCGATCGGGTCGCGCGGCCGGCCTCAAGCATCCGCCGGGCGCCGGCAGGTCACCAGGTAGTTGACGTCCAGGTCGTTTTCATCGAGGCGGTAAGTGCCCAGCAGGGGGCTGTAGGTCATGCCGGTGAGGTGGCTGATCTCCAGGTGGGCCTCCCGGATCCATCGCCCCAATTCCGCGGGGCGGATGAAGCGCCCGTATTCATGGGTGCCCCTGGGCAGCCAGCGCAACAGGTATTCGGCGCCAATGATGGCCATCAGATAGGACTTGGGGTTGCGGTTGAGGGTGGAGAAAAAGATATGCCCGCCGGGCCTGACGAGGCGGCCACAGGCGGCGACCACGGAGGCCGGGTCAGGCACATGTTCCAGCATCTCCATGCAGGTGACGATATCGAAGCTGGCCGGTTGCTCCGCCGCCAAGGTCTCCACCGCGACGCGGCGATAGGTCACCGTCACGCCTGACTCCAGGGTGTGAAGTTCCGCTACCTTGAGGGGCATCTCGCCCAAGTCGATGCCGGTGACCCGGGCGCCCCGCGTGGCCATGCCCTCGGCAAGGATGCCTCCGCCGCAGCCCACGTCCAGCACCGCCTTCCCCGCCAGGCCAGCGGCCTGGTCCACATAATCCAGGCGCAGGGGGTTGATGTCGTGCAGGGTCTTGAACTCGCTGTGGGGATCCCACCAGCGGCTGGCCAGGGCCTCGAATTTTCTGATTTCGGCGTGATCAACGTTGTGGGTGGCTTGGCTCATGCGGGGGTCTCGACCGGGTGGCTGGCGTCTGGCCTGACTGATTGTATGCGATGCCGGCGATGGCGGTGACTAGGGCATGAAGGGCAGGAACCCGCTAACGGGCCTGGAAAATTGGCCCATGCCCTCCCGCATGCTGGCCACGCCGCCGGTCATGGCGTGGACCCGGGTATCAATGACGCCCATGCCGCGCCCGACCATTTCCATGCTTTGCTCTATGCTGTTCATCTCGCTTGAGATGGCATTGGTGTTGGCGCGGATCTGGGGCATGGTGCTGGCCATGGAGGCCATGCGGGCATTGATGGAATCCATGTGGGACATGTGACTTTCGAAGGCATTCATGTTGGCCGTGATGGTGGCCATGTCCCCGTCCACGGTCACCAGGTGGTCATGCATGGAGTACATGTTGGCGACCATGCCGTTGAAGTCCTGATAGAGGAGCCGGGCGTGATAGACGTTGAAGACGGCCCCCACCACCAATAGCACGGAGGTGGCGATGATAACGACGTCGGTGATCTGGAAGTGGCGGTAGCGCTCGTCAATATGGAACTGGGTCTCGCGGCCCAACCGCTGGATGACCTCGATGACGGCGCGCCTGGGGTCTTCTCTCATGCTGTCTTACTCCCCGGATAACCCAGGATTTACGGAAAGGGAATCATCTTGTTCATGGACCGCATGGGCCGCGATATCTTGCTCATATCGACGCTCATGTTCTGGACCTCCAGATTCATCAGGTCCATGTTGACCGAGATATTCCCGACATGGGTGCGGATTATTCCCAAGTAGCCGTCGATAGCGCCCACGTTGTTACGCATCTGGCTCATGTCCGCGAGGATATTCATCATTTCCGCGTCCATGAGGCTGGTGCGGGCATCCACCTCCTCCAGCAGGGCCACGCGTTTTTCGATGGCGGCCATGTGTAAGCTGATCGTCGACATCTGCCCGGCCACGGAGACGAAGTGCGCGTTCATGCCGTCAACCACGCTGGCGATGCGGGAGACCTGGGAGGTGAGGGTGAACAGAAGAACGCCAATGGATATGGAGATGGCGACAAGAATAAAGGTTCCGACCTGGACGCTGTAATTGAGGCGGGTGCTGAGGCGGTTCTTGAGATCGATCTGGCTGAGGATGATGCCTTCGAAAGAACTTAGCGCCCGCCGGAACTGCTGCTGGAGGATGGCGTGTTCAACCGCCGTCTTGGGTCTAGAGGTTTCTTCCGCCATGAATGCTGCTCGTCAGATGAGGTGGTAGCGGCGGCGGGCAGGCCCCGCCTCATGCCGAGATAATTCTATGCTAAATGGGCTTGAAATACCCGAAATTCCCGCCCTGGGACCTAGTTCGGTCGTGACGCCGCCGGGATGGCGCACCGGCGCGGCGCGGTGGAGCCTCCAATGCCGCCCCGACCCCGCCCCAAGCCATTGAGGGGCTCGCGGCGGGACCCGCCCTCATTGTTGAAGGGTGCGTCCGCCATCTACGGCGATGATCTGGCCGGTGATGTAATCCGCCTCCTGGACCAGGAAGAGGACAGCACGGGCGATATCCCCTGGAGAGCCGGGACGCCCCAGGACAATGCGGCTGAGGATTTCCCCTCGGGTCTCCTGGCCCGGATCCTCGCCCTCCGGCCAGAGAATAATGCCGGGGGCGACGCCGTTGACCCGGATAGAGGGCCCTAGCTCCCGCGCCAGGGCCTTGACCATCATGGCGTTGCCGGCCTTGGCGATGGAATAGACGGGATAGTCCTTATGGGGCCGCTCGGCGTGGATATCGACCAGGTTGACAATGCAGCCGCCGGATTGCCGCAGCAGGGGTGCGGCGGCCTGGGCCAGGAAGAAGGGTCCCTTGAGGTTGGACGCCATGAGGTCGTCCCACTGGGCTTCGTCGACCTCCCCCAAGGGGGTGGGGTAGAAGCTGGAGGCGTTGTTGACCAGGATATCGAGCCGGCCGCGAAAGGCCTGGATGCGGGCCATGAGGTCCGGAAAGGTCTGGCAATCCCCCAGGTCGGCGGCGATGGCTAGGACCGAATTTGGGCGTCTGGCCTCCAGTTCCTGGCGCAGGGCCTCGGCCCCCGCCGCCGAGTGGCGATAATGGAGGGCGATATCCGCCCCCTGGGCATGGAGGGCACGGGCGATCTCGGCGCCGATGCGGTGGGCCGCGCCCGTGACCAGGGCGAGCCGGTTGGCCAGGGGGAAGGTCGGGGAAGCGGGGTGAGCCACGTTGGTTCTGCCTGTATCATGTGCCATCGCTAATTCTAGCCGCTTCCAGACCCCCGCCGATGCCCGCCGAGCCCTTCACCGCCTTGACTTCCGCCGCTCCCGGCCCGCAAAAGGCTGGGGATGACGAGGCCGCCAGGGCGCACAGCCGTCGCCTCGCGGACCTGATCCGCGCCGAGGCCGAATCCCGGGGCGGTGCCTTGCCCTTCGACCGCTTCATGGAACTCGCCCTCTATGCGCCAGGCCTCGGCTATTACGTGGCGGGGGCGCCTGCCTTCGGGTCGGGGGGGGACTTTGTCACCGCCCCCACCCTCTCGCCCCTCTTCGGCCATTGCCTGGCCCACCAGTGCGGCGAGGTCCTGGCGGCCTGCGGAGGTGGCGACATCCTGGAACTGGGCGCCGGGACGGGAGAACTGGCGGCGGATATCCTGGATGGCCTCAAGGCCGGGGAGGGTCCGCCGGACCTTTATCTCATCCTGGAACCGGGTCCCGCCTTGCGCGAGCGCCAGCGGGCCCTGCTCGAGGCTCGCCATCCGGACCTGATCGACCGAGTCCACTGGATCGACCGCCTCCCGCGGGCCTTCTCCGGCGTCCTGGTGGCCAACGAGGTCATGGATGCCCTGCCGGTGCATCGCTTCCAGGTGCGCGCGGATGGCGCCATCGCGGAGATTCTGGTGCGACCCCTTGCCGATGGCTGGGAGGAAGTGGCGGCGGACCCCGTCAGTCCGGGTCTCGCCGCTGCGGTGCGCGCCCTGCATGCCCAGGGTCTGGCCCGAGAGCCCGGCTATGCCTCGGAGATCAATATGCGCCTTGGCCCCTGGATCCGGGCCCTGGCGGGATCCCTGACGCGAGGTCTCATGCTGCTGATCGACTATGGCTATGCCCGTGCCGACTATTACCGGCCCGAGCGGGCCATGGGGACCCTGATGTGTCACCATCGCCACCGGGCCCACGGCGATCCCTATGTCCATCTCGGCCTCCAGGACATCACCGCCCACGTGGACTTTTCGGCGGCGGCGGCGGCGGGACGCGGGGCCGGGCTGGAGGTCGCGGGTTTTGCCACCCAGGCCCATTTCCTGATCGGCTGTGGCTTCGAGTCCCTGCTGGCGGAAAGGATTCAGGGCAAGGCGGGCCTGGATGTGCTGCCGGGGGCCAAGCAACTGGTGTCGCCCCTGGGGATGGGGGAACTGTTCCGGGTGCTGGGACTGGCCAAGGGGATCCATCATCCCTGGCGTGGCTTCGCGGTGCGAGACCTGCGGGGACGGTTGTGACCGAACTGTTGGAAAGCCAAGATCCACTGTCCAGCAGGCGCGGAGCCGGGTAGCGGGGGCCCCAAGCTAGTCGCCGCCAGCCAGCATGGAAGGGGTCGCCCGTTCGCCGGAGGCCAGGCTCAGGCGGGCCCGTTCCAGGCGCTTGGTCAGCATGTCCCCGTAATTCAGGGGGTCGTTGAAACCGACGATGGGTGGGGCCAGGGGTTCCCCTTCCGGGCTCAGGAAGAGCAGGGTAGGGGTGGCGTAAACGCCATAGCGGGCCAGGAAGTGGCGGGCGCGGATGCGCTCCCCGTCAAAATCAGTGACCTTGCCGCCCTGTTCCCGCGAGATTTCCCGAATTACGGCCTCACGTTCGAGGGAGTCGCGGGTAGAAGCGGGTTCGAGGAATTCCTGGTGCATGCGAACACAATGGCCGCAATCGGGCCCGGTGACCAGGAGGGCGACCATGAGCTTTCGTTCCCGAGCTTCCGCGCCTACTTGGGCCCAATCCGGCGCATTCTGGGCGAAGACCCAGGCGGGGGCGGTCAACAAGACCAGCAGCAGGGCAGTGGCGAATCGGTACGGCATGATGGCGCTTTAGGGTGACAAGGATTATCTGTGTCAAAGTATATGAAGTTTTTCTAATATGAGCAAGTGCTGATATTGCGCCGCACAAACCAGTCTTACTTCGGCCGCCTTGCCACGGGCTATCCAGCCTGGGCCTTGCAGGAGCATCGCCATGACCCTTTTTGCAATCCTGGCCTATCTGGCCACCGGGGTGATATCCGGCCTGCTGGCCGGCCTGCTGGGGGTTGGCGGCGGAGTGGTGATAGTGCCGGCTCTGATCCTGCTCTTCGCCCATCTGGGTTTTGCGCCGGATCTGATCGCCCATCTGGCGGTGGGCACCTCGCTGGCGACCATCATCGGCACGGGGTTGACCTCGGCCTTGGCGCACAACAGGCGTGGCGGGGTGCGCTGGGAGATTTTCCGGCGGCTGGCGCCGGGCATCGTCCTCGGGGCCTGGGTGGGCGCGGCCATCGCCGGCTTCTTGCCCCAGATCTGGCTTCAGCGCGTCTTCGGGGTCTTCCTGCTCATCGTGGGGACCAGGATGCTGTGGTCGCGTCCAGCCGACCCATCCCGCCAGCCGTCCGTCCCAGGGGCTCTGGGCCTGGCGGCGGCCGGCGGCGGGATCGGCGCCCTCTCGGCCATTGTGGGCATCGGTGGCGGTAGCCTGACTGTGCCCTACCTGGCAAGGGTGGGACTGAGCATGCGTCAGGCGGTGGGGACCTCGAGCGCCTGTGGTCTGCCCATCGCCTTGGCGGGGACCCTGGGTTTCATGGTCATTGGCTGGGGCAAGGCAGGGCTGCCGGTGGGGAGCACGGGGTTCGTCCATTGGCCAGCGGTGGTGGCCATCCTCCTCGCCAGCATGCCCATCGCGCCCTTCGGCGCCCGTTTAGCCCATAGCCTGCCGATTCCCATCCTGACCCGGATCTTTGGTGTCCTGCTGGTGGGGGTGGCGGCCAGGTTGCTTCTGGTCTGATGGTCCCACCCCCCTGTGTCCGGGGCTATTTCGCGGGCGACGCCGCCGAGGGAGTGGTCAGTTCCGATGGGGCTGGTTCCAGCCAGAGCCGCCGGTAGAGGTAGAGGGCGCCGGCGTCGTCCCGCAGCACCAGCCGGCCCCCGGACTCGGCGAACTCGAAGGGGCTGATCTGGGCGTTTTCGGGGTTGTACATGGCTAAACGCTCACCACTCGCCTGGAGGTAGCCATCCACATAGCCCCTGTCGCCGGGGTAGATGCGAAAGCGATTGCCCTGGACGATGAGGAGTTCACCGTTGCGGCCTTCCCAGACGCCGTCCAGTTTGGAACCAGAGGACCAGGGCATGATCCCCGCCATCTCGCCGGATTTGGCGAGCCCCTCGGAAAACCCCTTCATCATGTCCCCGCCCTTCTCCATGAGACCAGAAGGGTCGCCGCCGGGCGCTGGCCAGGTCGAGGCCCCGGGCATGCCTGGCATGCCCGGCATGGGCAGGCCACCGGGCAGGCCACCCAAGGGGGACAGGGGACTGGCCATGGGCAGGCCGGGGGTGGCGGGTGCATTGAAGAGTCCCATGGCCTCCATCATCCGCGACATGGCGTCGGCCATGGCGGCGCGGGGCGCGGCGCTGGCATCCTCGGCGAGGGCCTCTGTAATGCCCATGGCCAGGAGAAATGCCATGACGATAGCTTTGATCAGACCGAAGGGTCGGGTCATCCGGGGTTGAGATCTCGCTAGGGCTGGGGTTGGAATCTCTGGCGGGGGTTGATCGCTCTGGCCTGGAGAGGCATTAACCGTCGCCAGTCTAACAAAAGCCGGCCTAGGGCGTGCCTGGTCTTTGGGGCGGGTGGCTACCCCGCGGCCGCGCGAGGCAGAGTGGCGAGGCCAGTGTCCTGTCCCGCTTCCAGTCGTGCCCCGATCCTGTCCCGATTCCCTGCTGAATTCCCGCCGAGGGGCTATGATGCCAGCCGATTTTTT
>JBFZDM010000381.1:0-2513 GCA_041307365.1 Chromatiaceae bacterium
CCTCAACCTCGACTATCGTCAGGGCACCGACCTGCCGCAGCTCAAGCACGGCTTCGTCGATTCCCACTTCATCTGCTTCCCCTATGAGACCCGCCGCACCGGCATCTACGCCGCCGGTCCCGTGCGCCGTCCCATGGACATGAAGCAGGCCATGGACGACGCCGCCGGCGCCACCCTCAAGGCCATCCAGTCCGCCGAGAACGCCGCCCGGGGCGCCGGCGCCCACCCGCGTGTCGGGGATCTCTCCTACCCGACCTTCCGTAGGGAAGGCTGTACCCAGTGCAAGCGCTGCACCGTGGAGTGCCCTTTCGGCGCCATCAACGAGGACGAGCAACGCTATCCGCAGTTCAACGAGGCCCGGTGCCGCCGCTGTGGGACTTGCATGGGCGCCTGCCCGGTGCGCGTCATCTCCATCGAGAACTATTCCATTGACAGCATCGGCTATCAGATCAAGGCCGTGGACGTACCAGACGAGTTCTCCGAGAAGCCGCGTATCCTGACCCTCGCCTGCGAGAACGACGCCTACCCGGCCCTCGACATGGCCGCCCAGGCCGGCACCGAGATCACCCCCTTCGTGCGAGTCATACCCGTGCGTTGCCTGGGTTCGGTGAGCCTGTCCTGGATCACGGATGCCCTCAACTCGGGCTATGACGGCATTATCCTCATGGGCTGCCGCCGCGATGATGACTACCAGTGCCACTTCGTGCGCGGGTCACGCATGGCCGCCGAGCGTCTGAGCAAGGTCGGCGACACCCTCCAGCAGCTCAACCTGGAGCAGGAACGGGTCGTGGTCTATGAAGTCGCCATCACCGACGTACAGCGCGCGCCCCGCTTGATTAACGACATGGCCGCGACGGTCGAAAAGATCGGCATGAGCCCCTTCAAGTTCTGACGAGCCTGGGGCGCGCGGCCAGCGCGCGCCCCACGAGAGGAATACCGACAATGAGCGATCTGAATACGGCGATGATCGAAAAATATCGCACTAACTTCCTCAAGGAGGTGGAGGCGAACGTCGAGGAGGGTGAATGGGTCAAGATGTGCATGCAATGTGGCGTGTGCTCTGGCTCCTGCCCCCTTGGCAAGTTCTGGGAGCATCCGCCCCAGGAAATCTTCATGATGATCCGCGCCGGCAAGCGCGACGAGGTTTTGTCCTCGGAATCGGTGTGGATGTGCACCTCCTGTTACAACTGCATCGTGCGCTGCCCGCGGGAATTGCCCATCACTCACATCATGCATGGCCTGGCTAGCTACGCCAAGCGCCTCGGCCTGGTTCCGGCGAATCAGCCCACGGCCAAGTTCGCCCAGCTCTTCTGGAACAATCTCATGAAGAAGGGCCGCGTCAACGAACTCAAGCTCGGCCTGGCGCTTTACTTTATGAACGGCTTTGGCGAGGGCA
Source organism: Chromatiaceae bacterium (assembly GCA_041307365.1). GTDB lineage: Bacteria > Pseudomonadota > Gammaproteobacteria > Chromatiales > Chromatiaceae > M0108. The sequence goes on from JBFZDM010000381.1 coordinate 1,397, forward strand.
TCAAGATCTCCCTGCAGAAACAGAAGCTGGGGCTGAGCATGCTCAAGACGGGCCGCATGAATCCCATGGAGATCCTCGGCGGCCATGCCGTCAAGGATCTGAGCGGCTTCCAGAAGGTCATCCAGAAGGCCCAGGAACTGGAAGACGCCCGTATCGCCAAGCACGGCGCTTGAGGAGAAGACATCAATGGCCAAGCGACAATATTCCTTCTATCCCGGTTGCTCTTCCCAGAAGGGTGCCTCCTCCTCCAATTACCTGGTCTCGGTCCAGGCCATGTGCGAGGAACTCGAGATCCAGCTCAACGAGATTCCGGACTGGAACTGCTGCGCCGCCTCCATCGGCTATGCCGGTGGCGGCGAACTGCCCCGCCTGACCCTGTCGGCGCGCAACATCGCCCTCTCCGAGCAACACAACGCCGGTCAGGATATCGTGGCCACCTGCGCCGCCTGCTGGCTCTCTACCCGCGAGGCCGCCGAGCGCCTGCACGAGGACCAGTCCCTGTTGGCCGAGTGCAACACTGCCCTGGCGGAGGCCGGGCTCAAGCTCCAGAACCATACGCCTATCAAGCATATGGCGGAGGTCTTGATCGAGGATATCGGCTACGAGGCCATCGCCGCCAAGGTCAGGAAGCCCTTGGAGGGCATCAAGATTGCTGGCTATGTCGGCTGCCAGACTAACCGCCCCTTCGGCATCGCTGGCGAATCCTACGAGAACCCCCAGTACCTCGATAAGCTGGTGGAGGCTCTGGGCGCCGAGTCAGTCCCCGGCTACGAGAAGAAGGTGCAATGCTGTGGCGGCGCCCTGGCCTTCTCCGAACCCGTCAAGTCCCAGGAGATGGTCAAGGGTATCATCGAGGCCGCCTATGACCACGGCGCCGATCTCATCGTCACCCCCTGCCCCGTGTGCCAGATGAATGTCGAGGTCTATCAGGACGACATCAACACCACCTATGGCACCAAATTCAAGATGCCAGTGGTCTATTATTCGACCCTCATGGCTGTGGCCTATGGCCGTAGCGCCAAGGAGGCCGCCCTCAATGGTCAGGTCATCCCCGCCAAGGCATTGGATGATCTAGCGGCCAAGTAACCCGTTGGCGTCGGTCTTTTCCGTTTAGAAA
>JBFZDM010000383.1:0-4067 GCA_041307365.1 Chromatiaceae bacterium
GGTTGGGGATGGGCAGCCGTTCCAACGTATCGAATCTGGTATATGCAAAGCAAAAGTGTCAAAAGTGAGAACCGACACCTTTCCGACACCTTTCTCCAGGTAACAGTTTAGCGGAAAGGGAAAGATTTCGCTGGACTCCGGAGCGCGCCGGGGCCAGGCTCCGGGTGTGAGCGATGAAGTGATGGTGCAAGGCCGGGTGCAAGGCCGGGTGCTGGGCGCCGAGGAGCTGGCGCAACTGCGCGCGTTGATCGCCGCCCATCCCCAGGCCAGCCGTCGCCAACTCTCCGCGCAGCTCTGCCAGGCGTGGGACTGGACAAACGACGCCGGCCAGTTCAAGGACATGGCCGCCCGCAGCCTGATGCTCAAACTGCATCAGCGCGGGCTGATCACTTTACCCCAACGCCGCCAAAGGCCCACCACCCATCGCCGGGGTCAAGCCGCTCCTTGGGAGTTGCCCTTGGAGTTTGCCAGTGCGCCACCGCTGTGCACGGAGTTGAACTCGGTGCAGCCGCTCAATCTCCACTGCCTCGGGCCCCAACACCCCGATCAGCGCCTCTTCACCGCCCTGATCACCCGGCATCATTACCTGGGGCTGCGCACCACCGTGGGCGAGAATCTCAAATACCTGGTGCGCGCCAACGACGGTCGCCCCCTGGCCTGTCTGCTCTTCGGCGCCGCCGCCTGGAAGGTCGCCGCCCGCGATGCCTGGATCGGCTGGTCGGCCGCCCAGCGTGCCCGCCGTCTGCAATGGATCACCAACAACACCCGGTTCCTCATTCTGCCCGGGGTGCAGATTCCCCACCTGGCCAGTCATGTGTTGGGCTTGGTGGCCCGGCGCATTGCCCGCGACTGGCAGGCCAAATACGGCCACCCCGTCGTGGCCTTGGAGACCTTCGTCCAACGCGACCGCTTCGCGGGCACCTGTTACCGCGCGGCCAATTGGGTGCATCTGGGCGCCACCACCGGTCGCACCCGGCAGGATCGTGACCATCAATTACAGCGGCCCCGCAAAGACGTGTATCTGCTGCCGCTGCGCCCCGATTGGCGCGCGCACCTGCACGCCAACCTTTGATCTCCCGCGCCGATGGCCACACGTCCGCCCCCTTACGACGAGTTCTACGGGAAGACCTGTCCCTATCGTCTGGCTTGCCCCCATCTGCAGGGTCAGAATGTGGAAACGCTCTGGCAGGAGAACCAACGCCTGCGGGAGGAAAACCGCCAAGTGCATCAGCGCAACGAGCACCTGGTCGGGCAACTGCGCGACTCGGAAGCCCGCTGCGCCCAACTGGAGGCGCGCCATCGGCGCCAGTTCAAAGCCAACCGCGAGGCCCAGGACGAAAGCAACGATACTCACCCTCCTCGTTGCCCTCGTCGCCGCGGCGCACCCAAGGGCCATGCGCCCTGGCGCCGTCCCCCACCCCAGCGGGTGGATCACCTCGTGCCCGTGTCCCGGCCCACCACCTGTCCCCATTGTCACACGCCCGACCTGCCGGCCCATCCCGCGGTCCACCGCCACTGCCAGGAAGACATCGTGGTGGTTCCCCGCACCGTCGTCACCGAATACCGCCACGGCCAATCCTGGTGTGTGCGCTGCCAGCGGCCCGTCCATCAAACCGGCCCCGGCGAAATGCGTCACGCGGCCATCGGCCCGGTGGCCAAAGCCACCGCCGCCTGGCTGCGCTACGACGTGGGCCTGTCCTATCGCAAGATCCAGCGGCTCTTCGACCAGCTCTTCGGCCTGCACTTTGTGCCCGCCTCCGCCCTGGGCTTTGACCGGCAACTGACCCGGCGCGCCGCCGACCTCTATGCCGACCTGCGCGCCAAGATCCAGGCCGCCGATTGTCTCCACGCCGACGAGACCCACTGGCGCGTGGACGGCGTGAATTATTTCCTGTGGTATGTCGGCAACGGGCAACTCAGTTGTTATCACATCGCCCGCCATCGCTCCGCCGCGGTGGCCATCGACCTGGTGGGCGAACCCTTCGCGGGCCTGCTGCACACCGACGATTACGCCGCCTACCCCCGCGTGCAGCCGCTCCACCACCAAAGCTGCCTCTCCCATCATCTGCGCACTGCCCGCGACCTGCAGGAACAACTCCAGAACGCTCCGCGCAATCACGGCCCGCGCTCCCGCACCGTGCAGGACTTTCTCCAACCCTTGATCGCTTGGATTCAACGCGTCTGCCACGCCCGCCAACAAGCCGCTCAAGCCGGAAAACCCGCCACCGCCTTGCAACCCCGCCGCGCCCGCTGGCTCCGACAACTGGATCAGATCTGCCGCCGCCCCCGGCCCGAGCCCGAGGTGGAAACCTTTCGCCAACGCCTGGTCAAACACCGCGACCGGCTGCTGGCCTTTGTCGAACATCCCCAGGGCCAACCCACCAACAACGCCGCCGAGCAGGCCCTGCGCCCCAGCGTCATTCTGCGCAAGATCACCTTCGGCCACCGGTCCGACGCCGGGGCGCACCATCACAGCGTCTTGAGCAGTTTGATCCAGACCGCCCGCAAACAAGGCGCCGCCCCGCGCACCGTTCTGGAGAAGCTCCTCTGCGACCAACCCCGCCAGGCCCAAGCCGCCCTCTACCCCAATGCCCCGGACACTTCCTGAAAGCCGCTTCCCTTTCCGCTAAACTGTTACCACTGACCCACCCAGACAAAGGTGTCGGTTCTCACTATTGACAGTATCTGCTCCCCCGCTACTCTCCTCGCATGGCCCGCAAGCATCGGATTCAGTATGAAGGTGCGGTCTATCACGTCATGAACCGTGGTGATCGGCGCGAGCCCATCTTCAAGGACGATCAGGATCGGGAGACCTTTCTGGAAACCCTCGGCCAGTGCTGCGCTCGCACGGGGTGGCAGGTGCATGCCCTCTGCCTGATGCCCAACCATTTTCATCTGACCGTCGAGACACCCCAGCCCAATCTGGTGGCGGGCATGAAGTGGTTCCTGGGCGTGTACACCGGACGGTTCAACCGTCGGCACAAGCTCTTTGGCCACCTCTTCAGCGGCCGCTACAAGTCGTTGGTGGTGGACGGGTCGAGTCCAGGCTACTTCAAGACGGTGTGCGATTACGTGCATCTCAATCCCGCCCGGGCCAAACTGTTGCGGCCGGAGCAGCGGCTGCGGGAGTATCGATGGAGCAGTTGGCCGGAGTATCTCAAGAGCCCGAAACGGCGGTGGCCCTGGCTGGGCGTCCGACGCCTGTTGGGGGAGTATCGCGTGCCCAAGGACAGCAAGGTGGGCCGGCACGATCTGGAACGGTGTGTAGAAGAGCGGCGGGTGGCGGAGGATTCGGCGGCGTACAAGCCGCTGCGACGTGGATGGTGTCTGGGCGACAAGCGATTCCGCAAAGAACTGCTGGCGGAGATGGCCGGTGGGATGGGGCCGGAGCACTATGGTGAGGAGCGGCGGGAAACCGAGGTGGAAGTGGCGGAACAGATCGTCAGGAGCGAGCTGCGGAAGGCACGATGGGATGAGGCGAAGTTGGGCTCGACACCCAAAGGGCACAAGGTCAAGGTGCGGATGGCGCTGCGGCTGCGGGCGGAGACGACGGTGAGCTATGGCTGGATGGCGCAACGGTTGGGGATGGGCAGCCGTTCCAACGTATCGAATCTGGTATATGCAAAGCAAAAGTGTCAAAAGTGAGAACCGACACCTTTGTTTTCCTGGTGCTGCCGTGGGTCCGGGTCAAATACCTGGCCAGCTGCGTGTTGGGGCAGGCGGCCCGGCGGATTGAGCGCGATTGGCAGGATAAGTACGGGCATGGTGTGGATTGGTTGGAGACGTTTGTCGACCGGGAACGGTTCCGGGGCAGTTGCTATCGGGCGGCCAACTGGCGCTGGGTGGGGCAGACCCAGGGACGCAGCCGCCAGGATCGAGATCATCAACTGCGCGTGCCCGTCAAGGATGTGTACCTGTATGCGCTCAAGCAACGGAGGGGATCTTGAATCGGCTGCTCCAGATCGAGCGCGAGGTGCTCGAGGCGGGCCGGCAATGGATGCGAGCCTTGTTGGAGAAACGTCTGCAAGAGGAGTGCCTGGCCATCGAAATGGTTTCGGCCCAGACCG
>JBFZDM010000385.1:0-3237 GCA_041307365.1 Chromatiaceae bacterium
AGCCTGGGTTCTTGCTGGGTCTCGCGAGCAAACAGGAAGGCAAGGCCGCGCCGCCCGCATTCCTGGGCGACATAGCCGAAAGTGGCGCGGGGATCGGAATCACCCATGTCCTGGGCGTCACCGCGGGGAGCCAGGTGCAAGCCGACCCGGTCGGCGCCCCAGACCGCGATGCAAGCATCCACGACCTCCAGCATGAGCCGGGCGCGGTTTTCGATGGGTCCACCATAGGCGTCCAGCCGCCGGTTGGTGCTGTCCTGAAGGAATTGGTCAAGCAGGTAGCCGTTGGCGCCGTGGACTTCGACGCCATCAAATCCGGCCGCCTTCGCCTTCTCGGCCCCCTGATGGTAGGCGGCCACAATGGCGGGGATCTCGCCGATTTCCAGCGCGCGTGGGGTGACATAGGGCTTTGCGGCCCGGATGAGACTGACTTGGCCGGCCGCGGCGATGGCACTGGGGGCGACGGGAAGGCGTCCGTCCAGGTAATAAGGGTCCGAGATGCGCCCGACATGCCAGAGCTGCAGCAGAATGCGTCCCCCCGCCCCGTGGACGGCCTGGGTCACCTGGCGCCAGCCGGCCACTTGATCTTCTGACCAGATGCCGGGGGTATCGGGATAGCCGACGCCCATGGGATCCACGGCGGTGGCCTCGGCGAAGATAAGCCCGGCGCCCGCGCGCTGGGCATAGTACTCCGCCATAAGGGCATTGGGCACCCGGCCGGCGCTGGCGCGGCAACGGGTAAGTGGCGACATCAGGATGCGGTTAGGCAGGTCCCAGGCGCCGATGCGCAGGGGGTCGAGGAGGTTGGGCATGGAGTATCCGTGTCTGAACCAACTGAAAGGTTGGGCATTCAACCAGAGTATGGGGCCATAGGCAACGCCTGGGCTTGCCACGGAAAAGTTGGCGCCTGCCAGCGCTGGCCCATGGCCCCGTCAGGGGAGCGGGATCAGGCCAGGTCGGCCGTCAGGGAATTTCGCGTGGCGGGGGTCGCCTCGACGCGGTAACCGTAGTTCACATGATCAATGCCCAGAGCTAGACCGGCACCTTCCTTGAGATCGGCGACCATGGCGGCGGTAAGCTCGAATCGCAGGAAGTGGACCGAGGAGGTCTTGCTGGCGTCCTCCCGTTCCAGGTCCTCGTCGGCGATGGCGAACACGGGCTCGTGACCCGCGACCTGGACCCAGACCTTATCCTCGATGCCAATCAGTTTGGCCAGGGCCACCTTGCGCTCCTCGATATCGGCAAACTCGACCATGAAGGTGGCCTTGAGGTTGCTGCCGTCCGGGATCATGGGGTTGTAGGCGTCCAGCTCATCCTTGATGCCGTCTTCCTCGAAGATGCGTTCGATGCGCAGCATCTCCTGAATCTGGTACTGCATGGTCAGCCGGTCCTCGAAATAGAGGGTGGCGTTGGGTCCGACCGGGACCTTGCGGTCGCGTTTATGTTCCATCACCTCGGCGCGGAATTCCTTGCGGACCTTGGCGTACTGCTCAAGGCTGTAGAGATCGGCGGGTGTCAGTTGGCTCATGCAGGGTACCTCTCTTGGGTAGGATTCAAAAAATACTTTCACATCCACGGCAGATTTAGTGGGGCCATGCCTCCCGCGCGCCTGGCGTAAAACAGGCCCGCCCCTGGCAAGTCAGCAAATCGCTTGTTTTCGACCATCGCCAGCCCATGCGGGGGGATGCCCGCGCGAGGCGGAGGGACTCTCCGCCTCGCGCCCCGGCTCAGAGCCCGTAGGCCAGGCGGAGCAGGGTCAGTGGGTGCTTTGGCGCGGAGCCATCCTTGAGGCCATGGCCGATGTGCTGGCCCGCCATGGGGCAGTCGCTGCCGTAATAGTCCGGCTTGATTTGCTTCACCTTATTGACCACGGGGCCAACGATCTTCATCGAAAACTCGTGGAATTCCTTCTTAACGGCATAGGTGCCGTCATGGCCCGAACAGCGCTCGATGATCTCTATCTTGGTGCCCGGAATCAGGCTGAGCACCTCGCGGGTCTTCTGGCCCAGGTTCTGAACCCGCTGATGGCAGGCGGCGTGATAGGCGACCTTGCCCAAGGGCTTCTTGAAGTCGGTCCTCAGCTTGCCGTGCTTGTGACGAATCATGAGGTATTCGAAGGGGTCGTAGATGTGCTCCCGCACCTTCTGCACCCGAGCGTCATTGGGGAACATGAGGGGCAATTCCTGCTTGAACATCAAGACGCAGGAGGGAATGGGCGCCACGATGTCCCAGCCCTCATCCACCAGCCTCATAAGGATAGGGATGTTCTCCTCCATGTGGGCCTTGACCGTGTCCAGGTCACCCATTTCCAACTTGGGCATGCCGCAGCATTTTTCCTTGGTTGGGATCGTGATGGGGATGCCGTTATGCTCGAACACCGCCACCAGATCCATGCCGACATCGGGTTCGTTGACATTGTTGTAGCAGGTGGTGAAGAGAGCCACCTTACCGGTGGTGTGACCCGCGACCTCGCCACTGACCTGGCGGCCGACCTTGCTGGCAAGCTGCTTGCGCAAGGTCTTGCTGTGATACTCGGGTATGCGGGCATCGAGATGCACGCCCAGCACCACCTCCAGGGCCTTGCGACCGATGGCGGATTTGTTGGTGGCATTGACGATACCTGAGACCAGGGGCAGGCTGGCGAGGGCGCCGACGCCATCCGTGTTGGAGAGAATCTTATCGCGCGGCTTGGTCTTGCCCTGCTTGAACTTGACCGCCTTGGCGCGCAGCATCAGGTGTGGGAAGTCCAGGTTCCAGACGTGCGGCGGTACGTACGGGCATTTGGTCATGAAGCAGAGGTCGCAGAGGTAGCAGTGATCCACTACCCGCCAGTAGTCTTCCTTGGCGATGCCATCCACTTCCATGGTTGATGACTCGTCCACCAGGTCGAAAAGTTCGGGGAAGGACTGGCAGAGGCTGACGCAACGTCGGCAGCCATGGCAAATGTCGAAAACCCGCTCCAGCTCCTTGAACAGGTCTTCCTCGTCGTAAAACTTGGGATTGGTCCAGTCGAGACCGTGCCTTGTGGGGGCTTCGAGGCTCCCTTCGCGAGCGGGCATGGGATTACTCCTTGTTGGATGCTAGGAACGAATCAGGAGGGGGGCGGCGGCCAATTGGCCGCCGCCAGGCCTTATCAGGCGTCGAGGGCGGCGAGGGCCGTCTGGAAGCGGGTGGCGTGGGAACGCTCCGCCGTGGCCCGGGTCTCAAACCACTCGCCGATCTCGGCGCAGCCATCCGCGC
>JBFZDM010000435.1:0-2641 GCA_041307365.1 Chromatiaceae bacterium
TCTACGACATCCAGCGCGCCGTGGTGGATGGCGCCGCCGTGCCCATCTACTACGAGAGCCGGCTGGCGAAGCTGGAGCTGAGGGATTCCGAGCGACCCAAGATCGACCCGGAGTTCGAGGAGGCGACCGAGGGCGAGGAGGTCGAACGTCAGGAGAAACTCAAGAGCAAGTGGGCGCACCTCGAAGCGGTGGTCGGGTCCGACAACCGTATCAAGCTCGTCGCCCGCGACCTGGTGGAGCACTTCGAGAACCGCCTGGCCGTGATGGACGGCAAGGCGATGATGGTGGTGATGAGCCGCCGCATCGCCGTGGAACTGTACCGGGAACTGGTGGCGCTGCGCCCAGACTGGTACAGCGAGGATGACGAGCACGGCGCCCTCAAGGTGGTGATGACCGGCTCGGCCTCGGACCCGCTGGACTGGCAGCCGCACGCACATCCACACTTAAGGCGTCGCGGACAGGGGCCTGTCGAGTAAGGATGGGTCGTGCGAGCAGGGCGCGCCACGATCCGATCCCTTTGTTGGACAAGCCCGTGATCGTGGAGGCGCGGGGGGTCGATCCGAGCTTCTTTGCCAGCCGTCTCGCGGCGGTGTACAAAGAGGAAGTTAACAACACCGGGAAGAGAGACGAGGATGTGCGGCATTTGCGGTGAATTGCGCTTCGATGGCGCCCCAGCGGACCTGACGGCGGTGAATCGGATGATGGAGCGTATCCGGCGGCGGGGGCCGGATCATGGCGGGAGCTGGAGTGACGGCGGTCTGGGCTTTGGGCATCGCCGCCTGGCCATCATCGACCTCTCCATCCGCTCCAATCAGCCCATGGTGGACCCGGAACTGGGACTGGCCCTGGTCTTTAACGGCGCCATCTATAACTACCGCGAGCTGCGCCAAGAGCTGGCGGCCAAGGGTTACCGCTTCTTTTCGGACGGCGACACCGAGGTCATCCTCAAGGCCTGGCACGCCTGGGGCGAGGGCTGCGTCGAGCGCCTGCACGGCATGTTTGCCTTCGCCCTCTGGGATCTGGGGCGGCGCGTCCTCTTTCTCGCCCGCGACCGCTTCGGGGTCAAGCCCCTTTACTGGACCCGCGACAATCAGCGCCTGCGCTTTGCCTCCAGCAGCCAGGCCCTGCTGGCGGCGGGTGGGGTGGATACCGCCATCGATCCCATCGCCCTGCATCACCTCTTCACCCTCCACGCCGTGGTGCCGGCGCCGCGTACCATCCTGACCGGCATCCGCAAGCTGGCCCCGGCCCACTGGCTGAGGATCGACGCCGACGGCACGACCACCGAGCGTCCTTATTGGAGCCTGGCGGGCCTCCACCCGGACCCCATCCCCAGCGCGGGCGAGTGGGTGGAGGCCATCGGCGCTGCTCTGCGCCAGGCAGTACGCCGGCGCGAGGAGGTGGCCGACGTACCGGTGGGGGTGCTGCTTTCCGGTGGCCTGGATTCGAGCCTGTTGGTGGCCCTGCTGGCGGAGATCGGGGTGCCCGAGATCCGCACCTTCTCGGTGGGTTTCGAGGACACCGCGGAGGAGGCCGGCAGCGAGTTCGAGTATTCGGACTTGGTTGTGGAGCGCTACGCCACCCGGCATCGCAAGTTCCATGTCCCCAACGCCGAGGCCCTGCGGCGGCTGCCGGAGGCGGTGGACGCCATGACCGAGCCCATGTTCGGCCAGGACGCCGTGGCCTTCTACCTCCTCGGCGAGCAGGTGTCGCGGGAGATCAAGGTCGTTCAGTCCGGCCAGGGGGCGGACGAGGTCTTCGGCGGCTATTTCTGGTATTCCCGCCTGGCGGGGGCGGCCAAGGGGGCCTGGCTCGATACCTTTCGCCAGCACTATTTCGACCGGGATCACGCGGAGTATTTGCGTCTGGTGGCCCCGGCCCATGCCGGGCCGGACCACACCGGCCTGCTCGTCGCCGATCTCCTGGACCAGACGGGAGCCGAGGAACTGGTGGACGCCGTCTTGCGGCTGGACGTGACCACCCTGATCGTCGATGACCCGGTCAAGCGGGTAGACAACATGACCATGGCCTGGGGCCTGGAGGCGCGGGTGCCCTTCCTCGATCACGAGCTGGTCGAGTTGGCGACGCGCTGTCCTGTCGCTATCAAGTTGCGCGAGGGTGGCAAATACCCCCTCAAGGCCCTGGCGCGGGGCCTGCTGCCGGATGCCGTCATCGACCGGCCCAAGGGCTACTTCCCCATGCCGGCCCTCAAGTATGTGCGCGGCGACTTTCTCGCCATGATGCGGGATCTGGTCAACTCCCAGGCCTGCCGCGAGCGGGGCATCTACCAGCGGGCCTATGTCGAACAGCTTCTCGCCGCCCCCGATATGCATCACACCCGTATCCGTGGCAACAAGCTCTGGCACCTGGCCCTGCTGGATCTCTGGCTCCAGCGGCATCTGGAAGAGGTACCGCGAGGGGCTTCCTGAGCAAAAAATCAGGAGGCCTGAATTGGCTCCAGCCTATGGCCAAGCCCCTGGCGCCGGGCGACGCGCACCTGGATGCGTCGGGCGGCCTCCAGGATAAGATCGACCCACTCATCGCGTCGCCGTTCCCTGGGGGCGGAGATGGAAAGCCCCGCCAGGGGCTCGCCCGCCGGGTCGCATAGCAGGACGCCGATGCAGCCCACGCCGATCTCGGC
>JBFZDM010000412.1:0-3874 GCA_041307365.1 Chromatiaceae bacterium
TTGCTTGATCTGGTCGGTAAGGCTGACCACGAGGAACTCCGGTGAGGATGCGAACCCGATCTCGCGTTCGCCTCATGCTGTGTTTCACCTGAAGGTTGCAACTCTCATGCCGGCCTTGATCTTGTAGATAACTAAATGATTTAAAACATATTATCTGGGATGATAGTGCTTGGGTGATCGTTTCATTTTAGAAACAAAATGGACAAAATGCCGTCCTTTAGATTTATCTGTATGATTTAAAAGTATAAGTAACTGGCGTTTAATTCTCGTAACAGTGTTTCACATATGAAACCAATTATGCCCAGCATCCTCGGTAAGATCATCCTGGCCTACCTGGCCCTGGCCGCCGGCGTGGGCGGCTTCATCCTCTTCACCGCCGCCGACCTGCGTTTTCTGGAGTCACGGATTCGGGAGGCGGTGGCCACCACGGCCTTCCAGGATGACGCCCAGGAGATGCGCCGACACGAGAAGAACTTTTTCCTCTACCGCGCCCCCGATGAATTGGCCGCGGCCCGCGCCCTGGCCGTGGGTCTGGAGGACCGCATCACCAGCGATGGGCCCCTGGCCAAGATCCTGCCCGGGGATGAGTTGACGACCTTGATCGCCGCCATCGCGGGCTATCGGCGCCTCCTCGACCATCCCGACCTGGTCGCCAATATTGCCGACGAGGCCAGGGTGCGCGCGGCGGGTCACGCCATTTCCGAGAGCGGCGACCGGCTGGCGGAGCGTGAGCGGGGCTTTCTCATCGAGACCTTGCGGAAGTCCCGCCAGGCCTTGATCTGGACCCTCGGCCTGGTCGCCCTGCTGGCTCTGGCCGGCGGGCAAATCCTCTGGCGGGCGGTCGGCAGGCCCCTGCGGCGTCTCGAGGCCCAGCTCAAGCCCTTGGCCAAGGGTCGCTTCCAGGGCTTCGCCGAGGTCTCGCGCGACCGTGAGATCGTTTCCTTCACCTCCGCCCTCAACCGGATGCTGGAGGAGTTGGAGTTGCGTCGCCGCCAGGTCTTGCGCGCGGAAAGACTGGCCGCCCTGGGCACCCTGGCCTCCGGCGTCGCCCATGAACTCAACAACCCCCTGGGCAACATCTCCGGCGCTTGCCAGATATTGATGGAGGAACTGGAGGGCTTGGCGGGGCTGTCCGCGGAGACCCGGGAGACCCTGCGGGAATGGCTGACCCAGATCGATGACGAGACCGAGCGGGCCCGCCGCATCGTACGCACCCTGCTGGACTACAGTCGCAAGCCCGGTCGCGAGGGCCGCGAGGCTCCGGCCTGTCCCCTGGGGGATGCACTCGACCGGTCCCTGCTCTTGTTACGCCAGCGCCTGCCGGCCAGGGACAGTGTGATTGGCGAGATTCCCCCTGGCCTCTGGGTCCGCATGGATCCCCAGCGCCTGCAACAGGTGTTCATCAATTTGATCCAGAATGCCCTGGACGCGGGGGCGAACCGGGTCAGGATTCGTGCCCGGCTGGCGGGCGCCGGGGATTGGCCGCCTCCCGGCGCCGATCTGGTGGTGGGCGAGGGCGGGGGCGCGGATGAGATCACGGCCGGGGTGCTGATCCGGGTCGAGGATGATGGCCCCGGCATCCCGGCCGAGCGGATCGAGCGTATCCTCGACCCCTTTTATACCACCCGCGAACCCGGCGAGGGCACTGGCCTGGGACTTTACATCGTCAGCGAGATCATCCGAGAACGAGGAGGGGCCATGGCGGTGTCCAGCCCCGCGGGCGGTGGCGCCGACTTCGCCCTGTGGCTGTCGGGTGGAGAAGAGGCATGAACAGGATCCCGCCCCGGATCCTTGTCGTCGATGACGAGGCCGCCGCACTCAAGAACCTGGCCTATCTGCTCCGCAAGGAAGGCTACGAGGTCACCGCGTGCCAGAGTGGCCAGGCGGGTCTCAAGGAACTGCGGTACAGGGAAATAGACCTGGTGCTGACCGACTTGCGCATGAAAGACATTGACGGCCTCGCCCTGCTGCGCCAGGCCCGCGAGTGGCAGCCGGATGCGGAGGTCATCGTTATTACTGGTCACGCCACCCTGGATTCCGCCGTTGCCGCCATGAAGGAAGGCGCCTTTCACTATGTCGCCAAGCCATACCGTCTGGATGAGGTGCGCCAAGTGGTGAAAAGTGCCCTGGAGGTTGTGGGCTTGAAACGGGAAAATCGCTCCCTGCGCCGGCGCATCGATGGATATCAGGGGCCTGTCAGCATCATCACCCAGGACCTGGGGATGCAGCGTTTGCTTGACACGGCGCGCCAGGTGGCCCCCACCGACTGCAATATCCTTATCACCGGCGAATCAGGCACCGGCAAGGAATTGATGGCCCGCTACCTGCACCTGCACAGCGCCCGGGCCAGCCAGGCCTTCGTAGCGGTGAATTGTGGCGCCCTGCAGGAGGAGTTGCTGGCCAACGAACTCTTTGGCCACGAGAAGGGCGCCTTCACCGGCGCCGACCGCCAGAAGCCTGGCCTCATCGAAATGGCGGCGGGCGGTACCCTGTTCCTGGATGAGATCGCCGAGATGAGCCCGGCCATGCAGGTAAAACTTCTGCGTGTGCTGCAGGAGAGGGAACTGCTGCGGGTGGGCGGCATCGAGCCGGTGAAGGTGGATGCACGGTTCATCGCGGCCACCAACCGTGACCTTCAGGAGGGCGTCGTCAGCGGCCGCTTCCGCTCCGATCTCTACTTTCGCCTCAACGTGGTCAATCTGGCCCTGCCGTCCCTGCGCGACCGGCAAGATGACATCCCCTTGCTGGTCTTCCATTTCTTGAGGAAGTTCGCCCAGGCCATGGGCAAGCCGGTGGAGGACGTGGCGCCGGAGGCCCTGGCCCTACTGGCCCATCACGACTTCCCTGGCAATGTGCGCGAACTGGCGAATCTGGTCGAGCGCGGCGTGGCCCTGGCGCGCGGTGACCGGATCGAGGCCCGCCATTTGCCGGAGGGCCTGCGTCACCTGACCCCGCCGGCCGCCCCACCGCGCCCACCCAGCGGCGAACTGGCGACCCTGGCGGGCAACGAGGCCGCCTACATCGCCCAAGTCCTGGAATACACGGGCGGCAACCGTAACAGGGCCGCCGATATCCTGGGCATCGACCGAGTCTCTCTCTGGCGGCGGATCAAGCGTTATGGGCTGGAATGAGGGTGGAATATCGACGATTTCCGACGTCGGTCCCATCGGCATTGGGCCGAGGTTGGCTCTTGGGCCGGGGGATGGGTCCGACTCTGGACCCCAAGCTCCCAGCCAGGGACGCCCTCATGCCTTAAGCCTCAACGGCCCCGGAAGGCAACCCGCGGGCACAGGGCGTCGAGGCGGATGAAGCGACATGAAAGCAGGCATGGCCCGCCATGGAGCGGGCCAGCCCAGGTATCCCCTTAACCCCGCCGGCGGGCGGCGACGCGCAGGCGCAGGGCGTTGAGGCGGATGAAGCCGGTGGCGTCGCCCTGGTGGTAGGCGCCGGCGTCTTCCTCGAAGGTGGCGATGTTGACGTCGAAGAGGCTGTTGGTGTCGGACTTGCGGCCGACGGCCATGACGTTGCCCTTGTAGAGCTTGAGGCGCACCACGCCGTTGACCACTTGCTGCGTCTGGTCGATGGCGGCCTGGAGCATCTCGCGCTCCGGGGCGAACCAGTAGCCGTTATAGACCAGGCTGGCGTAACGCGGCATGAGTTCGTCCTTGAGGTGGGCGGCCTCGCGGTCCAGGGTCAGGGATTCCATGGCGCGGTGGGCCTTGAGCAGGATGGTGCCGCCGGGCGTTTCGTAGCAGCCGCGGGACTTCATGCCGACGTAGCGATTCTCGACGATATCGTTACGGCCGATGCCGTTGGCGCCACCGATCCGGTTGAGTTCCGCCAGGAGCTGGGCCGGGCTCATGGCCTGGCCGTC
>JBFZDM010000421.1:0-2756 GCA_041307365.1 Chromatiaceae bacterium
GCGCAGCAGCCCTTTCTGGCGGGCCAGATCAAGGACGCGCTGGGAGTGAGTGTCGGAGAGCATGGCAGGAGTATGTTCCGGGTTTTCGTCTAATACAACAAGATGACGAAATACAGGAACAGCCCAGCATCATCAGTGCCGACGGCCCTCGCTGCGGCGCGCAAGGCACTGACACAAGACCGCACTGCGATACTCTGCTGGCTAGAAGTCTGCCGCGTCGAACGTCCGATCCACGGGACAATCAGGACGAATCGGTCGCCCGAAAAAGTTGGGCCATACCCCCCTCGGCCGCATTGAGGCTGCGCAGGTACCGCTTGACCATCCGCTCGTCGATCCCTCCCCCGCCTGAAGGATGGCTGCCGTCGAAACACCGGCTGCCGCCATGTCCTGGGCCGCCCCGACACGCAGCGAGTGGCCGGAGTGGGCCGCTGCCACTCGGGCGACCGCCAGGCGCCGGGCCAACGGATTGTCTGGCGGGGGTGTTGTCGCCCACCTCCAGCGCCAGCCCCTCGCTCAGACGCAGCCCCGTGCTGGAGAGGGTGGTGAAGAAGACCCGGTAGCGCCGCTGGCGTACCGTGCCCAGCCGCCGCGGGGTCTCCTCCCGCGTCAGCACGTCCGGCAGGCGTTGTGGGCGCGGCGGCTTGACGATCTCGGTCCAGTCCCACGGCCGCTTGAGGACATAGCGGTAGCAGAACGGCAAACCACAGCGGTCGCGCTTGACCGTCGACCAGGAATGGGACTTCAGGAGTGCCGCGAAGTAGGTCTGGAGCTCCTCAGCCGTCAGGTCGTCGGGGCAGCGCTTGCAGAAATCGGCGCTGCGCCGGACGGCGCGCGCATAGGCCTCGACGGTCTTCTCGGCCTTGCCCTGGAGCGGCAGGGCGCGCTGCATGGTGGCATAGAGGGCGTCAAACCGGGCTTGCTCGATAGCATTCAAGGGGATACTCTCCAGCAGGAATGTCGCGATGGTCGCGACCGCCCGGAGGTCGGGCGGCTGGGAGAGTCTTGGGGCTCAGCTCATCTGCCGCGATAGCGGCTTCGTCCAACCTGGAGGATGGCCGCCGCCGAGACACCGGCTGCCACCTGGCCCAAAGTCCGCAACGCGAAGCCATACAGAGCAATGGGTTAAGAGCGGCCGAACAAAGCGGTTGGATGGCGGCATTGGCAGGCAAAGGAAACCGCACCGTCGGACGAGGAACAGGAAACTTGGCCTGGTCGGGAACTTGCAGGCCGGATTCCAGGGGGGCTCAAGCGGCTGCTCGGTTCAACGCTGCTCTCAAGGCGACCCGCAGCCGATCCACGATCGTGGACAAGGGTTCCAGAGCAAGCTCGTTCTTCTTGATGAACGCCTGCCACAGAACCTGCCGCGAAGGATCATACGCGAACTCATCCGTCAGGCCGACCGGCAACTCGGCGGGCACCGCCATGCCACGCCGCTCGAAGGTGGCCTTGAGCGCTTGGGCCAACAGATCGGTGTCCAGCGTTTCGCGGTCCAGCAACACCGATAGGTCGAGGTAATCCTTCATCCGGCTGTTGGTCATACCCAACAGCGCAATGGCGTGGAGCTTCTCCGCGACGACGGTGTAAACGGGATAGGTGCGCAAACGAGGCGCAGGCAGGTCGGCCAGCAGCACCGGATAGGTCGCATCGACGGGGCCGGGGGTCACGGCATCACCGAAGCCGATGTCGATCTGGGTCTTACAGCGTGCCCTGGCCAACTCGCCGCTGATGAGGATGCGCGCCCCGGTGTATCCGGCGTCCTTGCGGATTTCCTCGGCGGCGACCGAGTCCGGATCGAACACGATGCCGTCGTCCACCGCGACGCTGGCAATGTCGCGGAAGGTCTGGGCCACGGATTCCAGATCGCTCGCGCCGAAGCCGAGCAGGTCGGCATCGCGGGTAGCGCGGTGCGGCATGTCGTACCAGAGCGTGAACAGCAGCGCGCCCTTGAGCAGAAAATGATCCGCGTGCTCGGACTGGCTCAGGCGATAGAGGATGCGCTCCAGCGTGAAGCGTACCAGCACTTGGTTGAAGTCCACGCCCTGCGTCTTGGCGAGGTTGAGCAGGCGGGCGCGCACGGAGGCCGCGACGTGATTCATTCAATGGCCTCCAGATAGGGGCGCATCACGTTGGTGACGCGGCAGATCTTCGCGCAGCGCCACAGGTCGTCCGCCGTTGCCTTGCGCTTGGCGCGCACATCCTTCAGCGCCTCCAGCGCTACGTCCAGACCGATCTTGTTGCGGTGCTTGAAGCAGTCCACGACTGTCTTGGCCGCACCATAGACGCGTAGCTTCACGCCGTCGCGCAGGTGTTCCTCGATGCCCGCCGTGTAGACATCACCCGTCATCTGAACCATCTTGATCGGCGGGTAGTCGATGCGTGGCACGTGGCTGCCGCGCGGCATGGCGATCCAGATCTGGCGTGGCAGCTGCGTAGTCAGTTCGTGGAATTGCAGCGCGGTCAGCAGGCAAAATACGGCCTGCGGCACCTTGGTGGCGATGGCCGCAAGCCCTTCATGTTCCGACCCCGGATGGCTGGACAGGCGGTAGAGGCCGCGCCCGACCTTGTCCAGCAGGCCAGCGGCGGTCAGGCGCGTCAGGACGACCCGGGGCGCATCGATGGCGTCCAGGTCGCGGGTGCGCAGCAGCCCTTTCTGGCGGGCCAGATCAAGGACGCGCTGGGAGTGAGTGTCGGAGAGCATGGCAGGAGTATGTTCCGGGTTTTCGTCTAATACAACAAGATGACGAAATACAGGAACA
>JBFZDM010000002.1:0-20401 GCA_041307365.1 Chromatiaceae bacterium
GCATGGGCGGCATGGGCGGCATGGGCGGCATGTGCGGCATGGGCGGCATGGGCGGCATGAGCGGAATGTCCGGCATGGGCGGCATGGGCGGCATGAGCGGAATGTCCGGCATGGGCGGCATGGGCGGCATGGGCGGCATGAGGTAACGGCCGTAGCGCTAACCGCTGGTTATTTGCACCGGCGGTAAGCAAAAAGGGCGTGCCTCTGGTACGCCCTTTTTTTGGCCCGGTAAAAGGCGCTACCGGCGGATAGGCCACGTGATCAGATTTTGAGGCCGAGCAGCAAACCGGCGGTGAAGGAGGCAGCGTTGGACAAGTTCTTCGACATGAAATCCTTCAGGGCGCCTGCGTAGGCTCCGAACCAAGAGGCGAAGCTGTCGTAGCCGGCCTCCATGCCGGCCCAGTTGATGCCGATGATGCCGGCGTACTGGAGGGCGAAGAGGACGATCAGCAAGAGGCCGCCCCCGGCCAGGACGATTTTGGTGGCGATCTTGAGGGCGAAGCCCACCGCCAAGCCGACAATGAAGGAAAATCCAAGGTCAAGCAGGTTTTCGGGGGAGAAAAAACCTGGATCAGCGGCCTGACCCCTGCCCGCTCCACCGGGCAGGAAGGGCAAGGCCGACTCAGACGCGGGTGGCGCGAGGAAGACCGACGACTCGGGACGTGCGGTGGCCAAAAAGGCTGGCGCCGGACCCACCAGTTCAGGCGTCAACTGGGAAGCCTCCGCCAGGGCGCCAGCCAGGCCAGCCCCGATCCCCGCCAAGGTCAGCGGTCGCATTCTTGGGCGCCGCGCCGCGGTTTTCCTGATATCAGGTCCACGTCGGTTCCTGTCTCAGCGTCGGCGCGGGGGCGGTAGGTCGGTGATGCTGCCATGGGCCACCTCCGCGGCGAAGCATATGGTCTCGTTGAGGGTCGGGTGCGGATGGATGGTCAGGCCTATGTCCTCGTAGTCCGCGCCCATCTCCATGGCCAGGACCGTCTCGCCGATGAGCTCGCCGGCGTTGGGACCGACGATACCGGCGCCCAGGAGGCGTTTGGTCACGGGATCGAAGAGGAGCTTGGTCAGGCCCTCGTCGCGACCCGTACCCAGGGCGCGGCCGCTGGCGGCCCAGGGGAAGACACCCTTTTCGTAGGTGATACCCCTGGCCTTGGCCTCGGTCTCCGTCAGGCCCATCCAGGCCACCTCCGGGTCCGTGTAAGCCACCGAGGGTATGGCTAGGGGGTCGAAGAGGGCCGGCAGGCCGGCGATGACCTCGGCGGCGACCTTGGCCTCGTGGGTGGCCTTGTGGGCCAGCATGGGGTTGCCCACTACGTCGCCAATGGCGAAGATGTTGGGGACATTGGTGCGCTGATGCGGGTCCACGGCTATGAAACCGCGCTCGTCCACGGTCACCCCCGCCGCCTCGGCATTGATGAGCTTGCCGTTGGGCCGGCGGCCGACCGCTACCAGAACCCGGTCGTAGAGGTCCTCGGCCGGGGCATCCTTGCCCTCGAAGCAGACCTTGATGCCTTCCGTCGTGGCGCTCATGGCGGTAACGCGGGTGCCAAGCAGGATGCGGTCGTAGCGGGCGCGAATGATCTTCTCCAGGGGTTTGACCAGGTCCTTGTCGCAACCGGGGATGAGTTGGTCCTGGAGCTCGACGATGTCGATGCGGGAGCCCAGGGCCTGGTAGACGGTGGCCATCTCCAGGCCAATGATGCCGCCCCCAACGACGAGCAGGCGGCCGGGGATGTCCGGCAGGGCCAGGGCGTCGGTGGAATCCATGACGCGAGGGTCCTCGTGAGGGAAGCCGGGGATCCTGACCGGGGTGGAGCCGCAGGCGATGATGGCCTGGTCGAAACCAAGGGTGACGCGCCCCTCCCGGGTCTCGACGGCGATGCGGTTGGGGGCCTCGAAGCGCCCCGTGCCCTGAATAACCTGAACCTTGCGGGCCTTGGCCAACCCGGCGAGGCCCATGGTGAGCTTTTTCACTACCTTGTCCTTGCCAGCCCTCAGCAGGTCGAGGTCGATGTCCGGCTCGCCGAAGCGGACCCCCAAGTGGGCTATCTCGGCCACCTCATTGATGACACGGGCCGCATGCAACAAGGCCTTGGAGGGGATGCAGCCCACGTTGAGGCAGACGCCGCCCAGGCTCGGGTAGCGTTCGACGAGGACCACCTTCTTGCCCAGGTCGGCGGCGCGAAAGGCCGCCGTGTAGCCACCGGGTCCGGCGCCGAGCACGACCACCTCGGTAGAGATCTCGGCGACCGGGGGGGCGATAGGGGCCGCCACCGGGGCAGTGTCCGGGTCTGGGTTAGGCGGGACGGCATCCTCTTCTCCAGCCGCCGCGACCAGGATCAGGATGGGGTCGCCCACCGCCACCCGATCGCCTACCTTGACCTGGAGTTGAGCCACGGTCCCCGCCAGGGGCGCCGGCACCTCCAGGGTCGCCTTGTCGCTTTCGAGGGTGATAAGGGACTGTTCCCGATCGACCTGATCGCCAGGGGCGACCAGCACCTCGATGACCGCGACCTCCTTGATATCTCCGCTGGCGGGGACCCGCACCTGGATACCGTTGTTCATTATAGATTCCTCATCCTCTAGATCGTTGGTGATGGGCGAACAGGGCACTGCGCGCCTTCCGCCATGATACAGGGCGGACATGGCCAGCGGGCAGGGTGCCAGATCTCGGTTGGAGCGCGAAAAGAGGTATCCTGGGTGACATCCCCGGCGCGAGCAGCCAGGTCCGCCGGTCCTGGGAGGGTACGCTTCATCAAGCACTCGCAACAAAGCTAGGGAATGTGCTATAACAAGATCAGCCTTCGGGCGAAAAACCAATCCCAAACCAAACACGGAGACTGTCAAATGACCAAGACCCTCAAGCTCGCTTCCCTGTCCGCCGCCGCCCTCTTCGGCCTCGGCCTCCTGTCCGGCTGCACCGATCAGCAGGCCCGTGACATGGCCCAGGACGCCCTGAACAAGGCCGAGGCGGCCCAAGCCTGCTGCGATCGCAACGCCGAGCGCGTTGACCGCATGTATCAGAAGATCATGTCCAAGTAAAGCCGGTTCGCCGTGCTGTGCCGGTCTCCCACGAGCCGTGGGAGGCCGGTGTTCTCCTCCACCGCCCGCTTCACCGCCTCCCAGTCCAGATTCACATCCGCCGCTTGCGCCAGCCGCGCCGGCACCACCTCATGCAGCGGTTTCGCCTCCCCGTCGGGGTTGCGATGGACCTCCAGATAGAGTTCGTCGCCGCGCCAGCCGAACTTGTAGGGCTGATCGACGATGGTAATGGGCGCGTTCACGTCCACTAGTGGGAAAAGCTGTTCGACCCCCTCCGGATACATGCGGATACAGCCGCGGCTGACCTCCATGCCCAGGCCCCAGGGCTTGTTTGTGCCATGGATGAGGATGCTCGGGGCGCTGGTGCGCAGGGCATAGGACCCCAGGGGATTGTCGGGGCCAGCCGGCACCACCGCCGGCAGGGGTTCCCGCCCTTCCTTGGCGCGATCGGCGTGATGGGCCGCCGTGGGCGTCCAGGTCGGGTCCTTGACCTTGGCCGTGATCTTGAATCGACCCACCGGGGTGTCGAGCCCATCACGGCCAATGCTGATGGCGTGGGTCACCACCTCGCCGCTGGCGGGGAAGAAATAGAGGCGTTTTTCCGCCAGATTGAGCACAATCCCCTGGCGTGGCGCATCCGGCAGGATGAAGGTGTCCGGGACCAGGACATCGACTCCCGACCCAGGGACCCAGACATCCACCTTCTGGTTGGCCTGGCGCATGTCGTCATAGCCCATGTTGTTCTGGCGACCGATATCGAGCAGGGTATCCGCCTTGCGGGCCTTTACATAAAATGCCCGGCCAACGACGTCGTCGTTGGGGTTCGCCAACTTGAAGGTGACGGCGGCGGCGGGCGGGGTCCAGCCGGTGGCGGACAGGACCAGGCTCAATCCGAGCAGGCCCGCGCCGATGGGGGGCCGCCACCCCTGATTCAACTTCAATGTCTGTCTTTTCATCTGATTTCATACCTCATTCGCATCGATGACCAAGCCTTCGCCGCTCTCGCATGTTCGTAACATAGGCATCGCCGCCCACGTGGATGCCGGCAAGACGACCTTGACCGAAAGGATACTGTTTTATACCGGCGCTTCCCACAAGATTGGCGAGGTCCACGACGGCGCCGCCCACATGGACTACATGGCCGAGGAGCAGAGGCATGGCATTACCATCACCTCCGCCGTCACCAAGGCCCCCTGGCGCGGCCATCTCCTGCAGATTGTCGATACCCCCGGCCATGTGGATTTCACCGTCGAGGTAGAGCGATCCATGCGTGTCCTCGACGGCGCCATCCTGGTGCTCGACGGCGTGCGCGGCGTTGAGCCCCAGACCGAGACGGTCTGGCGCCAACGGTGCCGTTTCAATCTGCCCGTCCTCATCTTCGTCAACAAGATGGATCGGCCAGGGGCGGACTTTGGCCAGGCCCTGGCCAGTGTGCGCCAGCGCCTGGGGGCCGAGCCCGTGCCAGTGACCTTGCCCTTGGCGGAGGGCCCCGGCGGACGGCCGTCCGTGGTGCATTTGATCGAACGCCGCCTGCTTGGTTTCACGGGAGATCAGGGTAGCGACCTCATCGATGAACCCTGTCCGGATGTCATCTGGGACCAGTTCGCCTCCCAACGCGAGGCCCTGCTGTTGGCCTGCGCCGAACAGGACGATGACCTGGCCGACCGGGTTCTTTCTGGCGAGGAGCCGGAACCGGCGGAACTCTGGGCCGCCCTGCGCCGAGGCACCCTGGCCGGGACCCACTTCCCCTGCTTTGGCGGCAGCGCCCTGCGCAATCTGGGCGTCCAGCCGCTGCTGGACGGCGTGGTCAAGTTGCTGCCGGCCCCCCTCGACCGACCCCCGTCCCAAGCCCTGCGGCCGGACGGTGGCACGGAAGAAGTGGCCATGGACGCCAAGGGTACCCTGGTCGCCCTGGCCTTCAAGGTACAGATGTGGGAGGGCCGCCGCCACGTTTTCGCCCGTCTCTACCGAAACCACCTCAAGCCCGGCGACAAGGTCCAGTTCCTCACCGCCGACGGGCGCATCCTCACCGAGCAGGTGGCGCGAATCTTCGAGGTGGACGCCGGCCGTAAGACCAAACTCGACCAGGCCCAGGCGGGGGAGATCGTCCTCCTTGCCGGCCTGCGCCATGCCACCACCGGCGATACCCTCTGCGCCCCCGGCCATCTGCTGCGCCTGGAGCGCATCGAGGCCCGGGAGCCGGTCCTGGGTCTGGCGGTGGAGCCCGCCGCCGGCACGGACGAGGGCAAGCTTCTCGAGGCCCTCGACAAGGTTCTGGAGGAGGATCCGACCCTGCGCCTGGAGGAAGATCCTGAGACGGGCCAGCGTCTGTTGCGCGGCATGGGCGAACTGCACCTGGCCATCGTCATCGAGCGCCTGGAGCGCGAGTTTCGTGTCGGCGTGCGGAGCGGCCGGCCGGCGGTGGCGGTACGCGAGACCATCCTCGGCGCCGGCGTCGGGGACCAGATCCATGCCACGCCCCCCATCATCGAGCAGAAAATCCCGGAGCGGCGGGCGCGGGTGGTGGTGGCGGTCGAGGCCAGGGTGCGAGGGGCTGGCGTTCAGGTCCTGAATGAGATCCCCGAAGTGCTGCCCGCCGGGGCGAGCCTGAACGCGGAACAGGCGGTGGCTGTGCGCGCCGGCCTGTGCGCCGCCCTGGAGGCCGGTCCCCTGCTGGGGACGCCGGTGGAGGACGTGGCGGCGAGGATTCTGCGCGTGGAGGTCTTTGGCGCCGCATCCACCCCAGAGGCGCTACGGGCGGCGGCCGTGCGGGCCGTCCACAAGGCCCTGGAGGCGGCCAGCCCAGCACCCCTCAAGCCCCTCATGGCCATGGAGGTGGTGGTGCCGGAGGAAAATCTTGGTGCCGTGCTGGGGGATCTCCAGTCTCGCCACGCCCTGATCCGCGCCACCCGGAGCGAGGGTGGCCGGGTCACCATCGACTGCGAGGTGGCCCTGGAGCAGGTGCTCGGCTATACCACGGACCTGCGCGGCCAGACCCAGGGGCGGGGCCAGTTCAGCCTGGATTTCGAGCGCTTCGATCTGGTCTAGTCCCGGAGGCCCTGGCATGGACCGCCAGATCCCCGGACCTGGCCGCGTCCGAACGGACGGAGGTGCTGCCGGGTCAGTTCCCAGGCGGCGCGTTTTCGCTATACTGGCGTCTCTGAACCAGATGTTGCCGAGAAACATTATCGTTTCGTGCCCGCCGCCCCTGGGAGTCAAGGCCTGACCTCCTCGGTGGTCGGGGATGCGCCGTATTTTCCCCATGTCCATCACAGCCACTGCCTCCATTCCCCTCCTGGACCTGCCCGCCGGGCAGCCGGCGCGTTTGGCCGAGATACGCGGTGGCCGTGGCCTGGAGCGCCGGCTTCTCGGCCTGGGCCTGCGCATTGGCAGCCCGGTGATCGTGCTCCACCGCCGCGGCCGTGGCCTGGTCCTGGCCAGTGGCGACACCCGCATCGCTCTCGGCGGTGGCGTGGTGGAAAAGCGTGGGCGCAGCCCTCGGACGGGGGTCCCGAGGCGGGATGAGCTGCCATGACCTTGCCTCCGCCCGGGGCTCCCGCGCCAAGAGGGGCGCCGAGAGCGGTGCTGGGAAAGGTGGCGCTCGCCCCCTGACCCTGGCCCTCGCCGGCAACCCCAATTGCGGTAAATCCGCCCTCTTCAACGCCCTGACGGGCATCCGCCAGAAGACCGGCAACTGGCCCGGCGTCACGGTGGAGCGTAAGGAGGGCCGGCTGGAACTCGACGGCCGCGAGATCCGGGTCATCGACCTGCCCGGCATCTATTCCCTCGATGCTGGCTCCCTTGACGAACGGGTGACCCGTGATTACCTCCTGTCCCGGGAGGCCGACCTCATCGTCAACGTCGTGGATGCCTCCAACCTGGAGCGCAACCTCTATTTCACCGTCCAGTTGCTGGAGATGGGCGTGCCCTTGGTGCTGGCCCTCAATATGATGGACGTGGCCCGCAAGCGCGGCGTGCGGCTGAACCCGGAGCAGTTGAGCCAGGAGATCGGCTGCCCCGTGGTGCCCGTGGTCGCCGTGACCCGCGAGGGCATTACCGAACTCCAGGCACGTATGCTGGCGGTGGCCGAGGGGCGGGAGCGCGGCGGATTCGGTCTGGCCCATGACGAGTGCGTGGAACAGGCCCTGACCGACCTGGCGCCCCGCTTTTCCCGCCTGGAACCCCGCGAAAACGGGCGCTGGCTGGCGCTGAAACTGCTGGAAGGCGATGCCGCCGCCGAGGTGGTGGCGGAGGAACTGACTTGCGAGCGCGCCGCCCACTGGCGAGGTGAGATCCGGGACCGCTCGGGGGAGGAGGCGGACATACTGATCGCCGATACTCGTTTCGGCCATGCCCATGGCCTGGCCAATCGGGTGACCCGGGACCGGGGCCGCGCCGGCAAGACCCTGTCCGACCGCATCGATAGGGTGGTGTTGAGCCGCATCCTGGGCATCCCCCTTTTCCTGGCGATCATGTACCTCATGTTCGTCTTCACCATCAACATCGGCGGGGCCTTCATCGACCTCTTCGATGGCGTCGCCGCCGCCTTCTTCGTCGATGGCCTTGGCGCCCTGCTGAAGGTCCTGGGGGCGCCAGCCTGGCTGGCCCTGGTGGTGGCCGACGGCATCGGCGGCGGCCTCCAGGTGGTGGCCACCTTCATCCCCGTCATCGCCAGCCTCTATCTTTTTTTGTCGGTGGTGGAGGACACGGGCTACATGGCACGGGCAGCCTTCGTCATGGACCGATTCATGCGATCCATTGGCCTGCCAGGCAAGGCCTTCGTGCCCCTGATCGTGGGCTTCGGCTGCAATGTCCCGGCGGTGATGGCGACCCGCACCCTGGAGAACGAGCGCGAGCGCCGCCTCACCATTCTCATGAATCCCTTTATGTCCTGCGGCGCCCGCCTGCCGGTCTATGTCCTTTTTGCCACGGCCTTTTTTCCCCAGTCCGGGCAGAATGTGGTCTTCGCCCTCTATGTCACCGGCATCCTGGTGGCCCTGCTCACTGGCCTGGTGATGAAGCGGACCCTGCTCCAGGGGGAGAGCACCGGTTTCATGATGGAGTTGCCGCCCTATCATCTGCCGACCCTGAAAGGCATCCTGCTCCGGACCTGGGACCGGGTGCGCCTTTTCCTGCGGGAGGCGGGTCGGGTCATCGTCGCCATGGTGCTGGCGCTGAACCTCCTCGGCGCCATTGGCACCGACGGTGGCCTGGGGCGAGGCGACACCGAGAACTCCATCCTCGGCGCCGCCAGCCGCGCCGCCACGCCCCTCTTCGCCCCCCTGGGGATTCGCGAGGACAACTGGCCGGCGGTGCTGGGTATCTTCTCCGGCATCCTGGCCAAGGAGGTCATCGTCGGTACCCTGGACGCCCTCTATGGCCGCCTGGCGGAGGAGGCTCGCCCGCAGCAGGAAGAGGAGTCACCCTTCCAGCTCGGCGCGGCCCTGGGGGCGGCCTTGGCGACCGTGCCCGCCAATCTGTCGCACCTTGGCAAGGCCCTCCTCGACCCCCTGGGCCTCGATGTGGGGGACCTGTCGGACCGGGAGGCGGTGACCGCCGGGCAAGGCCTGAACGCCGGTACCTTTAGCGCCATGGAGGCCCGTTTCGATGGCCGCGCCGGGGCCTTCGCTTACCTGCTGTTCGTACTGCTCTATTTCCCCTGCGTCGCGACCATTGGCGCCATCATCCGCGAGGCCGGGCGGGCCTGGGCCGCCTTCGTCGCCGCCTGGAGCACCGGCATTGCCTTCTGCGTCGCCACCCTGTTCTATCAGGCCGCCACCTTCGATACCCACCCGGTCTCTTCCAGCGCCTGGATCGCCGGTATCTCCATGGTCCTTGCCGCCGTCATGCTTGGCCTGCGCGCCTGGGGTCGCCATGGCCATCCCCGCCCCCTCGGCGCCCAGGTCTGATCACGGCCATGATGTTTGCACCGAAGGATTAAGGCGATGCTTGGCCGCGGGGTTCTCATCCCCGCCATCCTTGACCCCCGTCGCGCCTACTTGAGCTTGATGGTCATGGCCTCGTGTCCCTTGCCGGCGAGCTGGGACTTAGCCTTGTTGACGGCTTCCTTGCCCTTGTAGGGGCCGGTGCGGACCCGGTAGTAGGTGTCCTTGCCGTTGATGGTGACCTGCTGGACGCTGGAGGAGAGGCCGAGCAGGGCGAGCTTGGCCTTGAGGCGCTCGGCGTCCGCCGGGGTCTTGAAGGAGGCAACCTGGAGTATGTAGGACCCCCCATCGCCGCCCGAGGCCGTCTGTTCCGCGGGCTTCGGGGGTTGGGCGGCGGTCTTCCCCGGGGGGGGCTTGGCCGCCGCGGGGGTCTTGGCATCCGGCGTGGCCGGTTCCTTGACGACCTCTGGCGGTGGTGGCAGGGCCGGTGGCCGATCCGATAGATCATCGTCGGGCACCAGCACCTCCAGCTCCGGCAGGATGGTGGCATAGTCGAAGCGGGGCTTGGGCTGTTCCTGGGCGACGGGCGCAACAGCATTGCCAGCCGCGTTGGCGGCATCCCCGCGCTCATCCATCATCCAGGCAAAGGCAATGCCCAGGGCGCCGCTGAGGCCGCCGGCGAGGAACCAGAAAAAGCAGGAGCCGCCGTGGCGATGGCGGGGTCTGGTGCTGGCCTTCAAGCTAGGATTGGGCCGGGTTTCGCTCACCATCTCACATGCTCTCCGGCGCCGAGACGCCAATCAGATTCAGGCCATTGCGTAGCACCTGCCGCGCCGCCAGGATGAGTTTGAGACGGGCGTCGCGCAGGGTGGCGTCCTCCACCAGGAAGGGATGGGCGTTGTAATAGGTGTGAAAGTCGTTGGCCAACTCGCGCAGATAGTGGGTGACTTGGTGGGGCTCCTCGTTGAGGGCCGCCTCCTCCACCACCTCCGGGTAGCGGGCCAGGGTCTTGAGCAGGTCTTGCTCGTGGGCCTCCGTCAGGCGCTCCAGATTCGTCGCGCCGGGGCTGGGCTCCGCCGCCAGGCCCTTTTCCGCCGCCTGGCGCAGGACGCTGCAGACGCGGGCATGGGCGTACTGGACGTAATAGACCGGATTGTCGCTGGATTGGGACTTGGCCAGGTCGAGGT
This sequence comes from Chromatiaceae bacterium, assembly GCA_041307365.1. Taxonomy (GTDB): domain Bacteria; phylum Pseudomonadota; class Gammaproteobacteria; order Chromatiales; family Chromatiaceae; genus M0108. The sequence continues at coordinate 10,112 of JBFZDM010000002.1, forward strand.
CGAAATCCAGGTGCTGCTCGCAGCGGCGCATGACGTAGAAGAAGCGGGCGGCGTCACGCCCGACCTCCTTGCGCAACTGGCGTAGGGTCACGAACTCGCCGGAGCGGGTGGACATCTGCGCCTTTTCGCCGCCGCGATAGAGAATGGCGAATTGGACCAGGAGGACGTCAAGCTTTTCCGGGTCGTCGCCCAAGGCCTGGAGGGCCGCCTTGATGCGCGGCACATAGCCGTGATGATCGGCGCCCCAGATGTCGATGACGCGATCGAAGCCGCGCTCCATCTTGTCCATGTGGTAGGCGATGTCGGAGGCGAAATAGGTAATCTGACCGTTGTCGCGGACTACCACGCGATCCTTGTCATCGCCGAATCCCGTGGCGCGGAACCAGAGGGCCCCGTTCTTCTCGTACAGGTGACCGGCCTCCCGTAGCCGCTCGAGGGCGCGGTTTACGGCCCCCTTCTCGGTCAGGGAGCGCTCCGAGAACCACTCATCGTATTCCACCCCGAAGAGGGTCAGGTCGTCGCGGATGTCGTCAAGGATGGTGTTGAGCCCCAGCTCGAAGACATAGCGGTAGCGGTTGTCCCCCAGGAGTTGCTTGGCCCGGGCGATGAGGGCGTCGATATGGGCCTCCTTGTCGCCCCCCGCCGGCTCGTCCGCCGGCAGATTGGCGAAGATCTCGCTGGCGTCGTGGCGATAGGCATCGCCATGTTCCCGGTGCAGGGTGGCGGCGATGTCCCAGACATAGTCACCCTTGTAGCCGTTGCTGGGAAAGGGCAGGTCCTCGCCGGCCAGCTCCAGGTAGCGCAGCCAGAGTGAGGTGCCCAGGATGTCCATCTGGCGGCCGGCGTCGTTGACATAGTATTCGCGATGGACGTCGAAGCCGACGGCCGCCAGCAGGTCCGCCACCACGGCGCCATAGGCTGCGCCCCGGCCGTGACCGACATGCAGGGGACCAGTGGGGTTGGCGGAGACGAACTCGACCTGGACCCGCCTGCCCGCGCCCAGGTGGCTGCGGCCATAGGCGGGTCCGGCGGCGAGGATCGCCGGGATCAGGTCCCGGTGGGCATGGGGCGCCAGGAAGAAGTTGATGAAACCCGGACCCGCGATCTCCGTGCGCGCCACCAGAGCGGAGGCCGGCAGGGCCGCCACCAGGCGCGCCGCCAGGTCACGTGGCTTGCCACCGATGGCCTTGGCCATGACCAGGGCCAGGTTGGTGGAGAAATCGCCATGGGCGGGGTCGCGGGCGCGGTCTATCTGGGGATCGGGAAGATCCGCGCCGGGGATCTGGCCGGTCTCGGCCAGACGACGCCATGCGGTTACGAGGAGATCCTTGACCTGTTGCTTCATTGGGTTGGCTGTGGTGTCCAGGGGCCGGTCCGGGGAGGGGCCGGCAAAAAAGCGGGGCGCCAAGGATAACAGGTATCCCGGCCTTTTGACTTCAGAACATCTCGCGGGGGTCCACGTCGATCGACCAGCGCAGGCCACCCTGACCCTTGAGTTTGTGCAGCCGAGGCACCCAGGCGGCGAGGAAGGTCTGCAACCCGGCGCGTTCCCCCCCCTGGGCCAGGAGTTGGGCGCGATAACGCCCGGCCCGCCGTTCCATGGGCGCGGGCACGGGTCCGAAGAGGCCCGTGCCTGGTCCGGCGAGTGGGCGGGCCACATCCAGGGCCAGGCGTAGCCAGCCCAGGGAGGATTCGCGGGTGGACGACTCGGCCCGCAGCAGGGCCTGATGGGCAAAGGGGGGGAGGCCAGCCTCCCGGCGTTCTCGCAGGGCGGCGGCGGCGAAGGCGGGATAACCCTGGCGACGCAGTGTCTGGAGGAGGGGGTGATGCGGGTGGTGGGTCTGGAGTACCACCCGGCCGGGCCACTCGGCTCGCCCGGCGCGGCCGGCCACCTGGATCACGAGCTGAGCCATGTACTCGGTGGCGCGAAAGTCAGAGCCAAAGAGGCCATTGTCCGCATCCAGGATACCGACCAGGGTGACACGGGGAAAATGGTGGCCCTTGGCCAGCATCTGGGTGCCTACCAGCAGGGGGTAGTCGCCGGCCCGGACCGCCGCCAGCAGCCGGTCAAGATCCCCCTTGCGGCGTGTACTGTCGCGATCCACCCGCGCTACCCGGATGTCGGGAAAGAGGGCCTGGAGTTCCCCTTCAAGGCGCTCTGTGCCCTGGCCCAGGGGCCGGATGTCGAGCCCGCCGCACTGGGGACAGGTGGCGGGGATGGGTCTGGCCAAACCGCAGTGGTGACACCAGAGCCGCTGGTCCGCCAGGTGGAGGGTAAGGCGGGCGTCGCAATGGGGGCAGTCGCCGACCCAGCCGCAGTCATGGCAGGTCAGCACGGGCGAGAAACCCCGCCGGTTCAGAAAGAGAATGACCTGATTGCCCGAGTCGAACTGCTCGCGCATGAGCCGGATCAGCACCTCCGAGAGACCCCCGCGCAAGGGTTGAGCGCGGATATCGAGGAGGCCGATGGCCGGCGGCTTGGCGGCGCCGGCCCGCTCAGGCAGCTCCAGCCGCGCATAGCGGCCGGATGCCGCATTGTGCAGGCTCTCCAGGGAGGGGGTCGCCGAGCCGAGAACCACGGGGCAGCCGGCGCGCTGGGCGCGGCGTATCGCCAGGTCCCGGGCCGAATAGCGAAAACCGTCCTGTTGCTTGAAGGAGATGTCGTGCTCCTCGTCCACCAGGATCAGTCGCAGGCGCGGCAGGGGCGTAAAGACCGCCGAGCGGGTGCCCAGCACCAGGTCCGCCGCCCCACTGGCCGCCGCTTGCCAGACCAGTTCCCGCTCAGTGGCGTTGAGGGCCGAGTGCAGGGTCACCAGGCGGCCTGGAATGCGCCGTTCCAGGCGGCGCCGGAGCTGGGGCGTAAGCCCGATCTCGGGCACCAGAAGCAGGGCCTGGCCCCCCGCATTCAGGACGGTGATCAGAAGCCGGATATAGACCTCGGTCTTGCCGCTGCCGGTCACGCCCTCCAGCAGGAAGGGCTGAAACCGGCCAAGGGCGGCGCGCACCGCCGCGACCGCCTCGGCCTGGCGCGGATTGAGGGCCGGGCCTGCCTCCAGCTCCTGGGTCGGTTCATCGCGGAGCAGATGGCAAGGCTCGATCCAGCCGCGCTCGGCCAGGGCGCGCAGGGGGGTCTTGATCTCCCCCAGCCGTGACCGGATCGCGGCCGCGCCGAGGCCGTCCGGGTGTTCGCCCAGCAGGCGATGGAGTTCGGCCTGACGCCGGGCGCGGGCCTCCGGCGCCTGCTCGCGGCCCAGGGCCGTCAAGCGCCAGCCCGGCCATCCGGATTGCCGCGGCTCCAGGGTTGGCTCCGCCCGACGCAGACGGGCCGGCAGGGCGGAAAAGAGGGCCTCGCCCGGGGGCTGGCGATAATAATCAGCGGCCCACAGAATAAGTTCCAGGTCGCTGGCGCCGAGGAGGGGCTGGCTGTCGAGCAGGGCCAGAATGGGCTTGAGCCTTGCCGGCTCCTGATCGCTCTCCCGGGCCAGGGCGACGACCATCCCTACCCGGACGCGGTGGCCGAAGGGCACCTGGACCCGCATCCCGGGTCGGGGCTCGGGTCCGCTGTCGGCGAGGGGCAGATAGTCGAAGAGCCCCGGCACCGGGACTGGCAGGGCGATGCGAAGAATGAGAGGGGAGAGGTCGGGCATGGGCTCTGGGCAAGGGCAGTCCGCGAAAGGCCGGGGCCAGGCCCGGCGGCGAGGAGATTCTACGCCATCCCCCGCTCCCACCGTGCCTGTAGGCTACCGTCTGGGTTGTGGATGGCTTTTCGACCAGGGCTGCGGATTCGGGGACAAGTTTCTGAGCCAGTGACGAAAATGCCCCTTGTCCACGTCACCTGTGGATAAGCCTGTGGGGAAAGCTTGGCTATTGGCTTCCATGCGGCCCCAATGTTGGACCCGGGCGGGTTTGGCCAGAATCTTTCCAATCCAGCATAGTCATTCTTAAACAATATGTTATGATTAAGCCCGCAAAGGTAAGGCCAGGGGCTGGGCCCAGGCCGGCGTATCCTGGCGGCACTGTGCATAAAGGGGCATAAGGGGTGCGCAAAGGGCTTGACATTGCTCGCCGCCAATGAGCGGCAAGCCGCGCGGGGAGGCAATCCGCCTCCAAACCGCCCCAAGACGGAGGTTCTAGGCCCATGACGGATTGGAATGAGATCACGGCCCGGATCGCGGCCGTCACCGGCGGCCCCTTCCGGCCAGGCCCGCCCCGGGCCTTGGCCGGGGGCTGCGTCAATCGCGCCTTCGTCCTGCGGGACGGGGAGCGCGCCTGCTTTGTCAAGCTCAACGGGGCCCAGCGGCTCGACATGTTCGAGGCCGAGGCCGCGGGGCTCGAGGCCCTGGCGGCGGCGGAAGCCATCCGCGTGCCGGCGCCCCTTTGCATGGGCACGGCGGGAGACGAAGCCTTTCTGGCCCTGGAATACATCCCCTTCGGCACCCAGCGCCGGGGCAGCGGGGCGGAAGCCGGCGAGCGGCTGGCGGCCCTCCATCGCCAGACCCAGGCCACCTTTGGCTGGCATCGGGACAACTACATCGGGTCCACGCCCCAGCCCAATGTCATGAGCGGGGACTGGGCCTCCTTCTGGCGGGAGTGGCGCCTTGGCTACCAGCTCGACCTGGCCCTGGCCAAGGGTTTCGGCGGCCGTCTGTGGGAGCGGGGGCAGCGGCTCCTGGAGGAATGTCCGGCCCTCCTGGACCATGCCCCGGCGCCCTCCCTGCTCCATGGCGATCTCTGGGCCGGCAATCTGGCCTATGACACCAGTGGCCAACCGGTGGTCTTTGACCCGGCGGTTTATTACGGTGACCGCGAGGCCGATCTGGCCATGACGGAACTCTTCGGCGGCTTCGACGCCGACTTTCATGCCGCCTACCGTGCCGCCTGGCCCCTCGCCCCAGGCTATAACCTCCGCCGCGACCTTTACAACCTCTACCACATCCTCAATCACCTCAATCTCTTTGGCGCGGGCTACCTAGGCCAAGCCCAGAACATGATCGATCGCCTGGAATTATGGGGACAGTATGCTTAGGAATTATGGGGACAGTAGGAATTATGGGGACAGTATGCTTAATCCGAATTGGTGTCCGAGAAGAGATCAATCCTTGCGTTGTCGCTCTGCTTGGGCTTTGGGCCGGGCTTGTTGTGCTTTAGGGGACGATCAAGGCGCTGCTCCAGTTCCTCGACAAAGGGATCGGCGCCCAGGGGACGCCCGGTTCTGGTATGAGCGCGGATGGCTCCGGCAGGCCGCATTCCACCGCCGCGCGCAGATAGCCGCTCCAATCGGATATTCGTTCAAGGTTGAGTATACTGTCCCTCGATTTACGCGATCCCGGTTATGTATACCGTCCCTTGAATTTAAAAGGTTATGTATACTGTCCCCAGAATATATTGCTAAGGTACTTTAACGCATCATGTCCCGAGAACTCTTGTTGCTGCGCCACGCCAAGTCCGACTGGGAAACTGGCGCCCTGGATGATTTCGACCGCCCTCTGGCCAAGCGTGGCCGCAAGGAAGCCCCAGGCGTGGGGGAGTGGCTGTTGCGCGAGGGCCTGGTGCCGGACCTGGTGATCAGTTCCCCGGCCGAGCGCGCCAAGGAAACCGCGTCCCTGGTCTGCGACGCCATGGCTTTCAAAAAAAAGAACATCTTCTGGGACGAGGATGTCTATGCGGCGGAGGTACCCTCCCTCCTTGGCGTTCTCTCCCGCTGCCCGGCCAAGGCCCGCGCCGTGATGCTCATCGGCCACAATCCGGGCCTTGAAGACCTGATGCGCCACCTGTTGGGGGATGAGGTGGAGACGCCGGTGGATGGCAAGCTTCTGCCTACGTCCACCGTCGCCCGACTGGAGATGCCCAAGGACTGGCGCAACCTGGAGGCCGGCTGCGCCAAGCTGCTGGACTTGCGCCGTCCCCGGCGGGAGGAATGATGCCAGGCTCCCTGGGTCGCCCTGCTAGCACCCTGCCCGCCAGCGCGTTACCACGGCGGGGCTGATCGACCTTATTTCAAGCCTGCCCACAAGTCGCCATGTCAAAAAACCTCAGGGGTCTTTCCGCCCGAAAAGGCCTTGAACGGAGCCTCTACAAGGAGACGATGAAGGCGGTCCGGCTGGTCAAGGACGATGGGGATCTCCAACAGGTCGCGGATGATTTTCTGATCGGCAAGGCCAGCCTGCACGGGGCCGGTTCCTTTTATGACATCCCGCGGCGAGAGCGGGCCGGCGCCAAGGTCTTCCTGTGCGACGGCACCGCCTGCCTCGTCTCCGGCCGGCGGGAGAAATCGAAGGGCGCCTTATCCGGATCCTTTGCGGCCAACGAGATCGGGCATGTGACCTGTCTCGGCCATTGCCATAGCAACGATGCCTTCTTGTACGCTCATGCCACCTGGTCCCTCGACGATCTGGCGGAGCTGAGCACGCCCGGCTTGCCAGCACCCGCCAGGAAGCCGGTCCCCACTGGTACCAATGCCGTGACGTCTGTCCTCATGGCGCCCATCACGGATCTGGATGTCCATTACGCGACCCTCCTCCGCCAGGTCGGGGATCCGGAACTAGCCCTCGAGGAGATTGGCCTTTCCGGACTACGGGGCCGGGGTGGCGCGGGTTTTCCCTTCCACTTCAAGCTAAGGGCGGCCCGGGAGGCCGCCGGTGACCAGAAGTATGTCGTCTGCAATGCCGATGAAGGCGACCCGGGGGCCTTTTCCGACAAGTGGCTCCTGGAGGAGCGGCCCCATGCGGTGCTGGCCGGTATGATGGCGACGGGCTTCATCATCGGCGCCGATACCGGGGTGCTCTACATCCGGGGCGAGTATCCCGAGTCGATCGCGGCCATTAAGACAGCCATCGGCGAGCTGGCCGCCCGGGGTCTCCTGGGGGACAACATCCGGGGAACCGGGCGGTCCTTCCGCTTTCATGTTATCGAGGGCGCCGGCGCCTATATCTGCGGGGAGGAGACCGCCCTCCTGAATTCCATCGAGGGCTTGAGACCCGAGGTCCGTACCCGGCCGCCCTTCCCAACGACCTATGGCCTGTTCGGGAAACCCACTCTCCTCAGCAATGTGGAAACCCTGGCTAACCTGAGATTCATCCTGGTAGCCGGCGGCCAGGCCTATGCGGCCCTGGGCACCAAGCAATCCCCCGGGACCAAGCTGGTCTCCCTTGACGGCGCCTTCCACCGGCCAGGGGTTTACGAGGTGCTGATGGGGACGCCCTTACGCCAGGTCGTCGAGACCCTGGGTGGCGGCACCCGCTATCCCGTCAAGGCCTTCCAGATCGGCGGCCCTCTGGGTGGGCTGGTGCCCATTTCGAAACTAGACGACCTCGACCTTGACTTCGAATCCTTCGCCAGCGCGGGTTTCCTGCTGGGTCACGCCGGCATCGTCTCGATCCCGGAACACTTTCCCATGGCGGAACTCCTTGCCCATCTCTTCGACTTCACGGCGCGGGAGTCCTGTGGCAAGTGCTTCCCTTGCCGGATCGGTTCCCGGCGGGGCCAGGAGCTACTTGATGGAGCCATTCACCATGGCAAGCGGATCGACCGGGACCTCTTCGATGACCTCCTGGAGACCCTGCAACACGGCTCCCTCTGCGCCCTCGGTGGTGGCCTGCCCCTGCCGGTCCGCAATGCCCTGACCTACTTTGGCGATGAGCTGGCCCCCTTTTTTACGGGGCCTTGACCGGGTGCGGACATGGCAATCACGGCCTATATCGACAACCTGCCTCACGCCATCATCCCAGGTGAGAGCATCCTCGAATTCGTGCGCCGGCACCGGGGCCAGGGACTCATCCCCACCCTTTGCCAGGCCGACAACCTCGAGAATTACGGCTCCTGCCGGCTCTGCTCCGTGGAAATCGCCAGAGGGCCGGATGGACCCACCAGGGTGGTGGCCGCCTGCCATACGCCGGTGGCGGCGGGACAATACATCTATCCAGCGACCGAGCGAATCCGGCGGCTCAGAAAGAACATCGTCGAGCTGGTTCTGTCGGATTATCCTGCCGACCGCGTGCGGCCGGAACCGGACAAGCTCCCCACCGAATTTCAAAAAACCCTCGCCGCCATCGGTATCCCCCAGGTGAGATACCCTGCCGGGGCCCGCCATCCCGCTCCGGCCCCGGATCTCAGCCACCCCTACATCTGGTCGGACATGGCCGAGTGCATCGGCTGCTTTCGCTGTGTGCGGGCCTGCGACGAACTGCAGGCGGGGCAGGTCCTGGCGGTGGCGGGGCGGGGCCTTGACGCCCGCGTCATCGCCGGCGCCGACCAGCGCTTCATCGATTCCCCCTGTGTCGCCTGTGGCGCCTGCGTCCAGACCTGTCCCACCAATGCCCTGAACGACCGCTATGGCACCAAGACCGCCCCCTACGACCGGCTGGTCCGCACCATCTGCACCTACTGCGGCGTCGGCTGCAACCTGGAGGTCAAGGTCAGGGATGGCCAGATCCAGGGCATCCAGGGCGCCGAGGACGCGGCCGTCAACCGGGGCCACACCTGCCTCAAGGGCCGCTTCGCCTTTGAATTCCACCGCCACCCCGACCGGCTGACGACGCCCCTGATCCGCAAAAATGGCCGTCTCGAGGCGGCGACCTGGGACGCTGCCTACGACTACACCGCCCGCCGCTTCCAGGAGATCAAGGACCGCCATGGCTCGGATGCCCTGGCGGGTATCTCCTCGGCCCGCTGCACCAATGAAGAAAATTATCTGATGCAGAAGTTCTTCCGGGTCGTGATCGGCACCAACAACATCGACGGCTGCGCCCGGGTCTGTCATGCCCCCACCGCCCTGGGCATGCAGTGGTCCCTGGGCACCGGCGCCGCCACCAACTCGGTGGATGACCTCTACCAGACCTCCTGCATCCTGCTGATCGGGGCTAATCCGACCATGGCCCACCCGGTCACCGGCGCCCGCATCAAGGCGGTGGTCCAGCAAGGGGTGCCGCTGATTGTCATCGACCCTCTGCGCATCGAGTTGGCCCGCTTCGCCAGGTTCCACCTGCGCCCGCGGCCAGGAACCAATCTGGCGGTCCTGAATATGTTCGCGCGGGCCATCCTCGACGCCGGCCTGATCGACGAGGCCTTCATCGCCACCCGCACCGAGGGCTGGGAGGACTTCGCCACCCATCTGCGCCGTCTGGATATGGTCGAGCTGGAGGGGGTCTGCGGCGTCGATCGCGAACTGGTCCAAGCCGCCGCCCGCGAGTACGCCTCGGCCCCGGCGGCCATGGAGTTCCACGGCCTGGGGGTTACGGAGCATTGGCAGGGTACCAAGGCCGTCTCCCTGATCACCTCCATCGCCCTGATGACTGGGAATCTCGGCAAGGCGGGGGCGGGGGTCAATCCCCTGCGCGGCCAGAACAACGTCCAGGGCGCGGCCGACATGGGCGTCCAGCCCCATCAAGGGCCGGGCTACATGCCGGTGGATGACCCAGAGTCTCTGGCGATCTACCAGGACTTTTACGGTGTGGCCCATCCCGCCAAGGTGGGTTACAAGATCCCCGAGATGTTCGCGGCCAGCAACCGGGGTGACCTCAAGGCCCTGTGGATCATGGGCGAGGACCTGCTGCGCACCGACCCGAATACCTGCCATGTCCGGCATGCCCTTTCCGGCCTGGAATTCCTGGTGGTTCAGGAGCTTTTCCTCACCGACACGGCGCGCCTGGCCGACGTCGTCCTCCCTGCCTCCTCCTTTTTTGAAAAGGAGGGCACCTTCACCAATGCCGAACGCCGGGTCCAGCAGGTATGCCAGGTCATTGAGCCCCTGGAAGGCACCAAGCCCGATGGCCAGATCGTCGTCGAGATGATGAATCGCATGGGTTATCCGCAGGCGGCCTACTCGGCGGAGACCCTGCTTCAGGAGATCTCCCGCCTAGTTCCCTTCTTCAGGGGGGTTCGCTGGGAGGAACTGGGCGACCAGGGTAAGCAGTGGCCCGTGGCGGAGGACGGTGCCGATACCCCCATCCTGCATCGCGATTCATTCAAGCGCGGCCTGGGCCGCTTTCAGGTCTGGGATTTCGAGGAGACGGCGGAACTGGACGCTCATGGGGCCGATTACCCCTTCATTCTGACCACCGGCCGGCTGCTGGAGCATTACAACAGCGGCACCATGACCCGCCGTACCCCCAACGCCGAACTGGTCCGCGAGGATCTCCTCTATATCCACCCCGACGACGCCCAGGCCAAGCACATCGCCAACGGCGATAGCGTCCGCCTTCGCTCCCCCCGGGCCGAAACGGTGATGCGGGTCGCGCTTTCAGATATCGTCAAGCCCGGCGTCCTCTACACCACCTTCCATTTCCCCGAGGC
>JBFZDM010000017.1:0-2970 GCA_041307365.1 Chromatiaceae bacterium
TCAGCCAGGCCTGATGGGCCAGCAGGGTCAGGGCCACCAAGGCGTGACCCAGACCCATCAGCACATTCCGACCCGTCTCACGCAGGTGGGTCGCGAGTGGGGCGCCGCCGCCGGGTAGCACCAGCCCGTTGCCGAGCGCCATCCAGGCGGGCCTCCCCATGGCCAACAGGACGAAGCCGGCCAGCAAGCCCTGGGGCGCCCCCGGGATGGCCCAGGCGGCGACCAGGGTGCAGAAGGCCCCGGGCGCCGACAGGGAGCGGCGCAGGTTGTCCAGCATCTTCCAGCGCCCGAGGGAGGTCAGATTGCGGCCCGGCCCCTCCCGGCGTAACCCCAGTATCCAGGGCAGTAACTGCCAATCGCCCCGGGTCCAGCGGTGGGCGCGGGAGTCAACCACGGCGGTGTGATAGGGAAACTCCTCGAAGAATTCGATATCGGTGACCAGGCCACAGCGCGCGAACTCGCTCTCGAAGAGGTCATGACTAAGCTGGGTGTTGTCCGGTACCCGCCCGGCCAGGGCAGCCTCGAAGATGTCCACCTCGTACAGGCCCTTGCCGGAGTAAGTCCCCTGCGCGAAGAGATCCTGGTAAACCTCGGACACCTGGCTGGAATAGGCATCCGTGCCGCTGGCGCCGGAAAAGAGGCGGTGGAAGAGAGAACATTCCCGCCGCAGGGGCAGGGTCGGGGTGACGCGGGGCTGGAGAATGCCGTAGCCGGCCACGACCCGGCCGGCGATGGGGTCGAAGACCGGCCGATTCAGGGGATGGGCAGCGGTACCCACCAACTGGGTCACCACACCAATAGGCAGCCGGGTATCCGCATCCAGGGTGAGCACATACCGGACACCGGCCGGCGCGGCGGGGGCCTCCTGGTTCGCCAGGGGGATAAAGGAGGTGTCGGTGGCACCACGCAACAGCCTGTTGAACTCATGGAGTTTGCCGCGTTTCCGCTCCCAGCCCATCCACTTGCGCTCACCAGGATTCCATTGGCGCCGCCGATGGCAGACGAAGAAGCGCGCTCCCCCGTATTTGACATTGAGGGCCGCCACGCCTGCCCGGGCGAGATCAAGCAAGGGCGCGTCCGTGGGCAGGGTCTCCTGGTCCGCGTCGGCCCAATCCGACAAGAGGGCAAAGGTGACATCTCCCTCGGGATTGGCCAGGTAACGGACCTCCATTTGCTCGACCTGTTTCGCAACCCCAGCCGCGTCCACGAACAGGGTGGGCACGACCACACAGGTGCGCAGGCTCGCCGGGATGCCGAATTTCAATTCCAGCCGGGGCAGATGGCGCGGCGGCAGGAACGCCACCATCAGGCGATTTACCAGGTCGGTGGCCATGTCGGAAGCCGGAAAGAAGGCGCACAACCCGATCAGGAGCGAGGCCCCCGAGCCAAGACCCGCGCCCAGGGGCAGAGCCACCAGAATGCCGGCCGTCAGTAGTAGGATCCCGCCCGGATAGGCCACCCCCACGGCCGCGATCACCCGCCGCAGCAGCCGTTGCCGGGGCAGCGGACGAAAGCCCAGCTCCCGCTCAAAGTCCTCCCGCCCCTCCCCGATCAGGAAATACCCGGGGTCCAGCGCCGCCGCGGGGTTGGCGTCCGCCAAGGCGGCAATCTTGCGCATCAGGCGCTGGGCAACCGTCAACTCATCCTCGGGGGAGCGCCGCGCCAGGTCCTCGATCGCGTGCCGGTAGCGATCACGGGTAAGAAAATCCATGTCCGCGTAGCCGCCCCGCGCGCGCAGGCACTGGTCCACCAGGCTGACCTGCTCCACGAACTCACGCCAGTCGAAGGCCGAGATAGCCCGCATGCTGGTGATGATGTTACGCACCGTGGTGTTGGCGGCGACCTGGTCGGCATGTTCCCGATGCACGACCTCATCGAGCGTCACCCCCTCCTCGGTCAGCCAGGTGTTGAGAAAGTCAAGTAATGGGGCCGCCCCCGGATGGGGGTCATGCAGGCGTTGGGCGATCTGGACGGCGTAGGACTGGCGCAGGATGGGCGCGGGCATGGTACCCAGGGCACTTAACCGGCTGGGCTCCTCGCCGTGGCCGACGGCCATTTCGAAGGCATCCACAAAGACGTCGGCCAGGTGTCTACCGGCCTGGGCATTCCTGATGAGTACCGCCAGACGGCGCAGGTTTTCCAGAAGGACGATCCGCAGGGTCACGGGGATGGCCCACAACTCGCCCAGGGTTAGGGGTTGGACGCCTTGATAGGCACGCAGGAACAGGGCCAGAAGCTCGGGCTCGAAGCGGCTATCCGAGTGCGCCACCAGCGCCCAGGCGATGCCATAGACCCGCGGATAACCGGAGAGAAAGCCGCTGGCGAGCTTAGGCAGGCCCCGATAGTAGCGCTCGGGCAGGTGGACCCCGATATCGTGGACCTGCTCCTCGATGATATGGAAGTTATCGAGGAGCCATTCGGCCGCGGGAGTGATGGCACGTTGCTCGGCGGATGAATGACTGATGGCGGTGTAGACTTCCACCAGAATTCGGGCGTTTTCGCGCACCCGCGGCAACAGCTTATGGCCCGCCCGACGATCCAGGTCAAGGGCTTGGGCCACCGCCAGACTGGCCGCATGTTCCTCCAGCCGTTGGGTGCTGAAAAGTTCAAACCGGATGGGACCCGTATCACCTCCGGGGGACTCCAATCGCGAACGACGCCTTCTCTCATACCTTGTCTTAATCATGCGAGTTCTCCGCTGGGCCGGCTCCCTTAACACCATGGGGCGCGCACGACACAGCTTTTAACATCGCATTATGAAACTCAGCGCCAAGGCTATCGGTGCACTAGCGAACAGAGACCAGGTACAAGGTGAAAGCCGGGGAGCCCGTCGATTTCCAATTTAAAGGAGGTTGAGGTGAAGTGTCAGGACGGCTCCATCTGTTGGACCGAGATAGCCTTTAGTGGCATTTACGACAACTAGCTCTCAAGACAAGAACGCCAGCTCTTTGTTTGCCAGCGCACTGACCA
>JBFZDM010000029.1:0-5681 GCA_041307365.1 Chromatiaceae bacterium
GTCTTAAAGCAGTCGCCGATCTGGGCGTCGCTGGAAACGTCCAGGGGCAACACCAGCTCCGATCCACACTTGGCGGCCATTTCCTCGGCCCGGCCCTGCAGTTTGTCGCCCTGGTAACTGAAGGCGAGAGTGGCGCCCTGCTCATGCATGGCCTGGGCTATGCCCCAGGCGATGGAGCGGGTGCTGGCGACGCCGGTAATCAAAATCTTTTTGTCTTTCAGGAACCCCATGACGTTCAAACCTCTCGTGGTGGTGAAAAATCCAGGGCCTGGCCCAAGGACGTGGCGGCCGGGCATGGGCGGCGCGGACGCCTTAGGCCGGCAACATTACCGAAACTGAGCGACGGGCGGAAGGGCGGGCGATGCAAAAAGGCCTGATGGCGGGGTTGCCGGGCGCGGCGTTGGCCCTGGCCGTCCTTGCCGGCTGTGGCGATGGCGCCTGGAACAACCCCTGGCCAGAACGCGAGGCGGGGGCCAATATCCTCTACTCCTCCTTCGATGAGCGCCCCAAGCACCTGGACCCGGCGCGGTCCTACAGCTCCAATGAATATGCCTTCCTGGCCCAGATCTACGAGCCGCCGCTTCAGTACCACTTCCTGCGGCGGCCCTATCAACTGATTCCCCTGACGGCGGAGGCACTGCCGGAGCTGGCCTATTTCGACGATGAAGGACGGGTTCTGCCGGGGGATGCCCCCGCCGAGGCCATCGCCTGGTCCGATTACCTCATCCGCATCCGCCCTGGCATCCACTATCAGCCCCATCCAGCCTTCGCCAGGGACGCCTCCGGGGCCTACCGCTATCACGACTTGTCTCCAACGGACCTGGCAGGCATCAACCGGCTGGCGGACTTTCCCGAGACTGGCAGCCGAGAGCTGACAGCGGCGGATTATGTTCATCAGATCAAGCGGCTGGCGGTCCCCTGGCGGCATTCCCCCATCGCGGGGGTCCTGGGGGAACATATCCAGGACTTTAGCGAGCTGACGGCCCGCATCGAGGCCCAGGCCCCCGCGCCCGGGGAGGATGGCGAGCGACCCCATCTGGATCTGGAAGCCATCCCCTTCGCCGGCGCCGAAGTGGTGGATCGCTACACCTATCGCATTCGCGTCAAGGGCAAGTATCCCCAGTTCGCCTATTGGCTGGCCATGCCCTTCCTGGCCCCCATGCCTTGGGAGGCGGAGCGCTTCTACGATCAACCGGGCATGAAGGCGCGCAACATCACTCTGGACTGGTATCCGGTGGGCACCGGGCCCTTCTATCTCAGCGAGAACAATCCCAACCTGCGCATGGTGTTGACGCGCAACCCCCACTTCCATGGGGAGACCTATCCCAGTGAAGGCATGCCGGAGGACGCCGCCGCGGGATTGCTGGCGGATGCCGGCCGGCCCATGCCCTTCATCGACCGCGCCGTCTATGCCCTGGAGAAGGAGGGCATCCCCTACTGGAACAAGTTCCTGCAGGGCTGGTATGACAGCTCGGGTATCTCCTCCGATGCCTTCGACCAGGCCATTCGCTTCGATGCCCAGGGTGGGGCGGGACTGACGGAGGCCATGGCGGCCAAGGGCATCGGCCTCCTGACCTCGGTCGAAACCTCGATCTTTTACATGGGCTTCAACATGCGCGATCCGGTGGTGGGAGGGGATACGGAGCCCGCCCGCCTCTTGCGCCAGGCCATCGCCATCGCCGTGGATTACGAGGAATACATCGCCATCTTCGCCAACGGTCGTGGTCTGCCCGCCCAGGGGCCACTGCCACCAGGCATCTTCGGCTACCGGGAGGGGGAGGCGGGGCTCAACCCTCATATCTATCGCTGGCGGAATGGCCAGGCGGAACGCCGGGGTCTGGACGAGGCGCGGGAGATCCTGGCCCGGGCCGGCTATGCCGAGGGGCGGGATCCGGCCACCGGCCAGGCCCTCAGCCTCCATTTCGAGGCCGTCGCCAGCGGTCCCGACGACAAGGCGCGGCTCAACTGGCTGCGCAAGCAATTCGCCAAGCTGGGCATCGAACTGGTGGTGCGCTCCACCGACTACAATCGCTTCCAGGAGAAGATGCGCCAGGGCACGGGCCAGATCTTCACCTGGGGCTGGAACGCCGACTACCCGGACCCGGAGAACTTCCTCTTCCTGCTCTATGGCCCCAACAGCAAGATGGCCGGGGAGGGCGAGAACGCCGCCAATTACGCCAATCCCGAGTTCGACGCCCGCTTCGAGCGCATGAAGAACCTGGACGACGGCCCCGAGCGCCAGGTGCTCATCGATGAGATGATCGCCATCGCCCGCCACGACTCCCCCTGGATCTGGGGCTATTTCCCCAAGGGCTTCAGCCTGCATCACGCCTGGCTGACCAACCTCAAACCGAACCTCATGGCCAACAACACCCTCAAGTACCGGCGCCTGGACCCCGATCTGCGCCAGCGGCTGCGGCAGGCGTGGAACCGGCCGGTGCTGTGGCCCCTGTGGCTGGGGCTGGGCCTGCTGGCGTTGGGGGTGCTGCCCGGGGTGCTGAGCTATCGCCGCCGCGAGCGGCGGCGGGCGCATTGAAGGTCGGTCTGGATTGACAACGGCGACTCATTCTTCATCCCCCGTTGGCGGCTGAAGTCGCCCTACGGCACCATGGGTGGGCAGGAGCGGCTTCAGCCGCCTCGCCACCAATAGGTAATCGGAACAGATAGGTATATGGAATGGCATCATGACGGCCTACATCCTCCGCCGCCTCCTCTACGCCCTGCCGATCCTGATCGGGGTGAACCTCATCACCTTCGTCCTCTTTTTTGTGGTGAATTCGCCGGATGACATGGCGCGGATGCAGTTGGGGGCCAAGCGGGTGACAACCGAGGCCATTGCGGCCTGGAAGGCGGAACGGGGCTACGACCAGCCCCTGCTGTTCAACACTCAGGCGCAAGGGCTGGGCCGGCTGACCCAGACCATCTTTTATCAAAAATCCCTGCGGCTCTTCGTCTTCGACTTCGGTGCCTCGGATGCCGGGCGGGACATCAGCCACGACATCGGCCAGCGGATGTGGCCGAGCCTGGCGGTGGCCGTGCCGGTGCTGCTGGTGGGTCTGCTGGTGAACATCAGCCTGGCCCTCTTCATCGTCCTGTTCCGAGGCAGTTACATCGACCTGACCGGGGTGGTGGTGCTGGTGGCCCTGCTTTCCATCTCCAGCCTCTTCTACATCATCGGCGGCCAGTATCTGCTGGGCAAGCTGCTGCGTCTGGCGCCCATCTCCGGCTACGACCAGGGGCTGGAAGCCTGGAAGTTCCTGGTGTTGCCGGTGATCATAGGGGTGCTCGGCGGCATCGGCGCCGGGGCCCGGCTTTACCGCACCCTCTTTCTGGAGGAGGCGGCCAAGGACTATGTGCGCACGGCCCGCGCCAAGGGACTGGGGGAGCGACTGGTGCTCTTTCGCCATGTCCTGGGCAATGCCCTGATTCCTATCCTCACCGGCGTGGTGGTGGTGCTGCCCCTGCTTTTCATGGGCAGCCTGCTGACCGAGGCCTTCTTCGGCATCCCCGGCCTGGGCAGCTACACCCTGGATGCCATCAACAATCAGGACTTCGCCATCGTCCGGGCCATGGTCTTTCTGGGGTCCGTGCTCTACATCCTGGGGC
The DNA here is from genome assembly GCA_041307365.1 of Chromatiaceae bacterium. GTDB lineage: Bacteria > Pseudomonadota > Gammaproteobacteria > Chromatiales > Chromatiaceae > M0108. Next base: position 3,607 of record JBFZDM010000029.1, read on the forward strand.
TCCTGCTGACGGATATTTCCTACACCCTGGTGGACCCCAGGGTGCGCCTGATGTGATGTGATTGTCGATGAGGTGGCCATGCCCGTCCTGTTCCTGACCGACATCTTTGTTTTTCTGCTGGTGGGGCTGCTGTTGGCCTATGGCTTTTATGCCGCGCGGCGGGAACATCTGCGCGCCCCCTGGCGGCGAGTGGGCCAGAGCCGGGTGGGGGTAGTCTCTCTGGTGGTGTTGAGCTTCTATGTGGCCATCGGCTTGCTGGACACGGTCCATTTCCATCCCCGCCTGGAGACCCGGGCCGGGGGCGGCGAGGGGGGCATCTCGTCGGAAGTGCTGAGCCTGCTCGATCTCTGGTTGGCGCCCCTGCGGGAGCGCCAGGAGAAGACCTATTCCGCTCCCTTCGCGACCCATCTCCACGCCCGCGAGACCATCCGGCTGCCGGACGGCTCCACCCGGCGCGACTATCCCCGCCTGGCCCATGGGGGCGCTCACCTGGCGGACCCGGAGACCGAGCGGGGCAGGGATATTCTCCTGACCAGCCTGAAGGGGCTGGCGCGGGGGCTGGTCCTCTGGGTCCTGGCGGTGGCCATGCTGGCCCTCCTGCTGGCGCGACGGCGGGGCAGGGGGCTTGGCCCCACCCTGAGGGACCTGGCCGCTGGCCGCGCCCAGGTCCCCTGGCGCGCCGGGCTCGTGACCCTGGGCCTGATCCTGGCCTTGGGCGCCATCACCGCCGAGCTGGCGGTCAAGTATCACGTCCTGGGTACCGACAAGGTGGGGGAGGATGTCCTCTACCAGGCCCTCAAGAGCATCCGCACCGGCCTGGTCATCGGCACCCTCACCACCCTGGTGATGCTGCCGGCGGCCATCCTGCTCGGCATCATGGCCGGCTATTTTCGCGGCCTGGCCGACGACATCATCCAGTATCTCTACACCACTCTGAATGCCATCCCCGGCGTCCTGCTCATCGCCGCCGCCGTGCTCATGCTCCAGGTACATATGAGCAGTCACGAGGCGGAGTTCACCAGCCTGGCGCAACGGGCCGACCTACGCCTCTTCTTTCTCTGCCTCATCCTGGGGGTGACGAGCTGGACCGGGCTCTGCCGCCTGCTGCGGGGCGAGGCCCTCAAGCTGAGGGAGGTGGATTATGTCCAGGCCAGCCAGGCTCTGGGGGTGGGAAGCCTGAGCATTATTGCTCGCCATATCCTGCCCAATGTCCTGCATCTGGTGATCATTGCCCTGGCCCTGGACTTCAGCGGCCTGGTGCTGGCGGAGGCCGTGCTGTCCTATATCAACATCGGCGTGGACCCGACCATGAATTCCTGGGGCAACATGATCAATGGGGCACGACTGGAACTGGCGCGGGAGCCCATCGTCTGGTGGTCCCTGGCCAGTGCCTTCCTCTTCATGTTCACCCTGGTGCTCTTCGCCAACCTCCTGGCCGACGTGGTGCGGGATGCCTTCGATCCCCGGTTACGGGGGGCGTGAGGCCAGCCGGAGGCCCGTCGAGGTGCATATCGCGCCGGGATGAGCGCGTCGCCCACCCTCAGCCCCTCTGCTACCATGCCCAGGATGACGACTCCGCCCCCGCTACCCGCCCAGGCGCCCCCGGCACCCCTCTTGTGTGTCGAGGGACTTCTGACCCGCCTCGGCCAGGGCGAAGGCGCCCCGCGGGTGGTGGATGGCCTCGACCTGGAGATTCGTGCCAGCGAGACCTTCGCCCTCCTGGGCGAATCGGGCTGCGGTAAGTCCATGACCGCCCTGTCCCTCATGCGCCTGCTGCCACCCGCGGGCCGCATCACCGCCGGACGTGTCCTGCTTGGCGGCACCGACCTCCTGTCCCTGCCGGAAAGCGCCATGCGGCGGGTGCGCGGCGGTCGCCTCGGCATGATCTTTCAGGAGCCTCAGACCGCCCTGAACCCGGTGTTGACGGTGGGCCGTCAGATCGCCGAGGCAGTGTGGGCCCACGCCGGGCTGGGACGCCGCGAGGTCCTGGGCCGGGTGCTGGACCTGCTGCGCGCCGTCGGCATCCCGGACCCGGAGCGGCGGGTGGGCGAATACCCCCACCAGCTTTCCGGCGG
>JBFZDM010000040.1:0-12981 GCA_041307365.1 Chromatiaceae bacterium
GGCCTGCCAGACGAATCCGATGACGGGGATGGTTATCGAACGCGTGGCCCTGATTCTGCGCCACAGTGATGGATGGTGACGGCTCGGGTTTATGCCCAGTTGCGCCACTCTAATCTGGCAAGCGACATCGAAGCCTTGGATCGGCGCGCCGCCGGATCAATTACTTCACATACGCGGAATCGGGCCCTTCGGACCCGATTAGCAGTGTTGTAACTAAATGATTGTCGTCGGGATTATGGTGGGCGCAGCTGGGTTCGAACCAGCGACCCCTGCCGTGTGAAGACAGTGCTCTCCCACTGAGCTATGCGCCCGAAATGAAGGGCGCATTTTAGGGACAGGCCGCGTGGCCGTCAAATGCGGATTATCCTCGCCGCTGGGCGATGAGCGACACGCGTCATCCATCACCCGGGGCGGGGTCAGGGCGCCAATCGGTAGTGATGAAAGGCCTCGTCGTCACGATAGTGGACGTCGGTCCAACACCTGGGTAGGGCCTCGCCGGAACAGAAGACCAGATCCGCTTTCAGGAATTGCTCAGGATCCTGCAACTCCTCGCCAGCATGGTAGCGACCGATCAGCGCCTCGTGGAGGGGATTGAATAGATCACGCAGACCAAGCACCTCGACGAGCTTGCCGCTTACTTTGTGTTTCAGGAACATGACGGACCTCCTCTTGAATAATCTTACCTTCTACTAGAGTATGACTCGCTGGGTCCATATTGCCAGCCCACCAATCGAGGGATTACCCGGCCTGGGACCTCCTCTGCTCGGGCGTCAAGGTCTTGATGGAGAGGGCATGCAGTTCGCCGCTCTCGATTTGCGGCCGCACCGTGGCCATCACCAGACGCTGCCGGGCAATGGGGCTCATGCCCGCGAAGGCAGGGCTGACCACCAAGGCGTCGAAGTGGCTACCGTCACCGGTTACCTGGACATCAGCGCCTGGCAAGCCGGCATGAATTAGTCGAGCTACGTCTTCGGATTCCATCATCGTCTTTCTCAGTGGGAATCGTTGCGGCGGAATGGCGTCGTTACAGTTCTCGTGTCGCCAGGAAGCGGATATCCGGCCAGCGCTCCTGGGTCAGATTCATGTTGACGCGGGTGGGGGCCAGATAAACCAGTTGGTTGTCGCCATCCAGGGCCAGGTTCTCGTAGGCCTTGTCGCGGAAACGTTCCAGCATCTTGTCATCCTTGCAGGCAATCCAGCGCGCCGTGTGGACGCTGATAGGCTCGACCACCGCCTCAACGCCATATTCGTCCTTGAGTCTGAAGGCGGCAACGTCGAACTGCAGGGTGCCGACCGCGCCGAGGATGAGATCGTTATTCTTGAGGGGGCGGAAGACCTGGGTGGCACCCTCCTCCGCGAGTTGCACCACACCCTTTTGCAGCGCCTTCATCTTCAGGGGGTCCTTTAGCACCACACGACGGAAAAGTTCCGGGGCGAAAAAGGGGATGCCTAGGTACTTGAGGTCCTCGCCCTCGGTGAAGGTGTCGCCGATCTGAATGGTGCCGTGGTTGTGCAAGCCGATAATGTCGCCGGGCCAGGCCTCCTCCACCAGTTGCCGCTCGTCGGCCTGGAAGGTGATGGCGTTGGCGACCTGGACCATTTTGCCGATGCGGACATGGCGCATCTTCATGCCTTTGCGATAGCTGCCGGAACAGACGCGCAGGAAGGCGACGCGGTCACGATGGCCGGGGTCCATGTTAGCCTGGATCTTGAACACGAAGCCGGTGAATGCCTCTTCCTCCGGCGCGACCTGCCGCTGCAGGGTCTCGCGGGGGCGGGGGGTTGGAGCATAGTCCACAAAGGCGCGCAGCAGTTCCTCGACGCCGAAGTTATTGATGGCCGAACCGAAGAACACGGGGGTCTGGTCACCGGCCCGATAGGCGTCCAGATCCAGGGGATGGCTGGCACCCGCCACCAGTTCCATTTCCTCGCGCAACTCCATCGCCTGGTCGCCCAAGAGTTCATCCATGCGTGGATTATCCAGGCCCTCGATCACTTCGCCGGTGCGGATGCGGCCGCCGTGCTGGGCGCTGAAGAGGTGGGTTTTGCCACTGCGCAGGTCGTACACGCCCTTGAAGCGCTTGCCGATGCCGATGGGCCAGGTGACGGGGGCGCAGCGGATCTTGAGGACCGCCTCGATCTCGTCGAGGATCTCGATGGGGTGCCGCCCTTCCCTATCCAGTTTATTAACGAAAGTAAGGATGGGGGTGGTGCGCAGGCGGCAGACGTCCATCAGCTTGATGGTGCGCTCCTCGACGCCCTTGGCAACGTCGATGACCATGAGGGCCGAGTCCACCGCCGTCAGGGTGCGGTAGGTATCCTCGGAGAAGTCCTCGTGGCCCGGGGTGTCAAGCAGGTTGACGATGGCATCGCCATAGGGGAATTGCATGACCGAGGAGGTCACGGAGATGCCGCGCTGCTTCTCCAGTTCCATCCAGTCGGAGGTGGCGTGGCGCGCCGCCTTGCGCCCCTTGACCGAGCCAGCCATTTGAATGGCGCCGCCGAACAGCAGCAGCTTTTCCGTCAGGGTGGTCTTGCCAGCATCCGGGTGGGAGATGATGGCGAAGGTACGCCGCTTGCCGAGTTGCTCTTGGAGCTGGGCCATGAAGGATTCGACGGGTAGCCGCCTAGCAAAAACGCGAAATTATACCCGCCGAGGCGGGTCCCTGACCACTGCGTAAAGCGATGGCCAGGGAATCAAGACGTTGAGGGCCCGCCAAACGAACCAGGTCCGAGGGACAGAGGGCCATCAGGCCCCGAAGAAGGTCCGCGACAGGATTCCCATGAGAGTCGCCAAGGAGCGGACCGCCTCCAGAGAGACATTAGTGCCCTTCAAGGATCCCGAAGCATCGATCTGGGTCGCCAGTTGGTCCTCGACCCCATCCACCATGGCCTTCACATGGCCCGATTCCTTCATGATGATGGTGCCGGTGATGCCATCGACGGAGGCGAAGAGATCGCTATCGCCATCCGGGCTGGCAAAGAGGGCATCATCGGAGCTGATCGCCGCGCTCGGCAGGGTCAGCGTGAGGTCATACTGGGTCTGATTGGCCACGCCCTGAGTATCGGTCCAGGGCATGTTGCCCTTGAGGGCATAGGCCTGGTCGCCACACTTGGCGGCCAGATTAATGAACCAGGAATTCGTCTGGTAGGAGAAGATCATGTCCCCGTTCCAAGAGCAGCCCTTTTCCGAGGGGAGGCCCGCCGAGGGGATGAAAAAGTTGGCAAGCTGAACCGTATCGACGCGCTCGTCAATAAGGGTGCCGGCCGCCTGTTCCCCCGCGATTTTCTTCAGCAGGGCTGCCTTTATGGCCGCCGCCCCGGGGGAGGGATTTTCCGGCTTGAGCATCATGCTGCCGCTGAAGGATTCGGAGGAGGCTGGCACCTTGCCCACGGCGAGGTAGTTGACGGTCAAGGTCCGGCCTTCGGCCAGGCCATCTTCCTTGACCGTGAAACCACCGCCGTACTGGGTGCGGGGAAGCTTCTGGCCGGGATTGCTGGGATTGACGATGGAGCCGGTGCCCGAGACGCTGCAGGCCTCATTGGTGCGCAGCACATAGGCCTGGGTCCGCCCCGCCTGACATTCCAGGGCCAGGCTGGACACGATCTTGGCATCCGCCAGATCGATCTTAAAGGCGTCGTTCTTGGAGGCGTCGCGGATGGAAGGCATGGCTGCCTTCATGGAGAAATCGACCTTCGCCTCTTGGGCGAGGGCGGGCAGGGTCACGGCGGTACACAGGGCCACCAACAGCATTTTTTTCATCTTCTTACCTCTGGTAGTTGGCATTGATGGGATAGGAGAGAGAGCGCATCCAATGCCACATGGACTGCTTGAGTATGGCTGCGGTCTGCGGGAGGGTCAAGGAAGGAGCCTGAATCGCCGGCTTACACGGATCAATTCTGGCATGCCCTTACCCCCAGCCAGTCAGTGGCCACAGCGCCTTGGCGATAGGGATATTCAGGATGAGGCTGTGTTTGGCCAGGGCGCCAATCTGTTCGGTATACCGGATCCTGGACCAGCCCAGACGGGATAGCCCACGGAACAGAGGGGCGGGCGGGTCGCCATTAGCCCTCCGCCAGACACATGGCCAGCGATACTTCCCAGTCCGGCAGTGCCAACCCAAAGGTTTCCAGCAACTTGCCATTATCGAGGACCGAGTAGGCGGGGCGCTTGGCGGGCGTGGGGTATTCGCGAGAAGCGATGGGAAGCAGCTTGCAATTGGCGCCACTGGCTTTCTGGATGGCCTTGGCGAAACCCCACCAGCTAGTTTGGCCCGCGCCGGTGACCTGGTAGAGCCCGGAATGGTGCTCCAGGTCGATGTCGCCGCTCAGGACCCGGTAGAGGAGTTGGGCGCTGACCTCGGCAAGCAGGCGGCTCCAGGTGGGGGCGCCGATCTGGTCATCGACGACCTTGAGTTCGTCCCTCTCCTGGAGCAGGCGCTGCATGGTGAGGAGAAAGTTGTGGCCATAGCGGCCATAGACCCAACTGGTGCGCAGGATCAGGGCCGGGGTACCGGAGTCGAGGAGCCGGTTTTCGCCATCGAGCTTGGTGATGCCATACACATTGATGGGGCCGGGCTCGTCGTCCTCCCGGTAGGGCCGGTCGCTGGCGCCAGAGAAGACGAAATCCGTGGAGTAATGGAGGACGGGCACGCGTCGCTCGGCAACCAAACGGCCGATGAGGCCAGGGGCATCGCCGTTTATGCGCTGGGCCAGGTCGAGTTCAGTCTCGGCCTTGTCTACCGCTGTATAGGCGGCGGCATTGATGACGACATCGGGTTGGGTCTCGCGAATAAGCCGGGCGATGGACTCGGCATCGGCCAGGTTGACGGCCTGTTCCCAGCGGCCGTCGAGGGTTGCGCGCGCCAGATGGCCCAGGGGGGCCAGGGTGCGTTGCAGTTCCCAGCCGAGCTGTCCGTCGGCGCCAATAAGCAGGAGGGTGGGTCGCTTCTTCATGCGTGGGTCCAATCCGGGGGTCGATTCAGTGGGGGGCCTAGGGGGGCAGGTGGTCGGCAGGGATGGCGGCAAGGGGGATGGCCGCCATGTCCTTCGCTGAAAGGATGGGCTCCCCGGTCAGAGGCCAGTCGATGCCGATGGCCGGATCGTTCCAGGCCACCGACAGCTCGTTCTCCGGGTGGTAGTAGTCGCTGCACTTATAGCTGAAGAGGGCGTCCTGGCCGGTGACATAGTAGCCGTGGGCGAAGCCGGCGGGGACCCAGAACTGGCGGTGATTGGCGCCGGAGAGCAGCACGCCAGTCCAACGCCCGAACCAGGGCGAGCCAGGACGGGCGTCCACGGCCACGTCGAAGACCTCGCCCCGCAACACCTGCACCAATTTGCCCTGGGCATGGGGGTGCTGGATATGCAGCCCGCGCAGGACGCCATGGCGAGAATAGGCCTGGTTGTCCTGCACCAGACCCGCGGGGATGCCAGCGGCGGCGTAGCGTTCCTGCTGCCAGCTTTCGAGGAAATAGCCACGCTCGTCGCCAAAGACCCTGGGTTCGATGACGAGGACGCCAGGGATGTCGGTCTCGCTGATCTTCATGGCTCGGTGGAGCGCTCCAAAAGGCCCAGGAGATACTCGCCGTAACCGCTCTTGGCCAAGGGGGCGGCGATGGCGCGCAACTGGTCGGCGTCGATCCAGCGTTTCTGCCAGGCGACCTCCTCGGGACAGCAAATCTTGAGCCCCTGGCGCAGCTCGATGGTCTCGATGAAGTTGCTGGCCTGCATCAGGGATTGATGGGTACCGGTGTCGAGCCAGGCGGTACCGCGGCCCAGCCGCTCCAGGTAGAGTTCGCCTTGGGCCAGGTAGCAGTTGTTGAGGTCGGTGATCTCTAACTCGCCCCGCGACGAGGGGGCGAGGCCCGCCGCCAGATCGCACACTTGCCCGTCGTAGAAGTAGATGCCGGTGACGGCATAGTTGGATTTGGGCCGCGCCGGCTTCTCCTCCAGGCTGAGCACCCGGCCCTGTTCGTCAAGCTCCGCGACGCCATAGCGCTCGGGGTCCTTGACCCAGTAGCCGAAGACCGAGGCCCCGCGCTCGCGCCGATTGGCGTCGCGCATCTGCTGCACCAGGCCATGGCCGTAAAAGATGTTGTCGCCCAGGATGAGGCAGCACGGGTCGCCGGCGATAAATTCGGCGCCAATGAGAAAGGCCTGGGCCAGGCCGCCGGGCTCGGGCTGCACGGCGTACTGAATGGAGAGGCCCCAGAGGCCACCGTCTCCCAGCAGGTCCTGGAAGGCGCTGGCGTCCCGGGGAGTGGTAATGACCAGGATATCCCGGATTCCCGCCAGCATGAGGGTGGCAAGGGGATAGTAAATCATGGGCTTGTCATAGACCGGCAGCAGTTGCTTGCTGATGGTATGAGTCAGCGGATAGAGGCGGGTACCCGAGCCGCCGGCGAGGATGATGCCCTTGCGATTCATGCCGCGCCCTCCCCTGCCTGGCCCCCAATCTCCCCGGTGCCAAGGCGTTGGCCACGATAACTGCCATCCATGACCCGCCGGCACCAGGTCTGGTTCTCCAGATACCAGGTCAGAGTGCGGCGCAGGCCGGTCTCGAAACGCTCTTGGGGTGCCCAGTCCAACTCGGTCTTGATCTTGGAGGCGTCGATGGCGTAGCGCTGGTCGTGACCGGGGCGATCGGCGACGAAAACCTTGAGGCTGGCATGCGGTCGGTGTGGCGAGGCCGGCGCCAACTCGTCGAGCAGGCCGCAGAGGGTATCGACCACCTCGAGATTAGTGCGCTCGCTGTCGCCGCCGACGTTATAGACCTCGCCCGGCCGGCCAGCCTCCAACACCCGCCGGATGGCCCGGCAGTGATCCTCGACATAGAGCCAGTCGCGGACGTTGGAACCGTTGCCATAGATGGGCAGGGGCTCGCCGGCCAGGGCCTTGAGGGTGACCAGGGGGATGAGCTTCTCGGGAAACTGATAGGGACCGTAGTTGTTGGAGCAATTAGTGGTCAACACCGGCAGGCCGTAGGTGTGGAACCAGGCCCGTACCAAGTGGTCGGAGGCGGCTTTTGACGCCGAATAGGGCGAGTTGGGGGCGTAGGGGGTGGTCTCGACAAAGCGCCCGGAGGAACCCAGGGAGCCATAGACCTCGTCGGTGGAGACGTGCAGGAAGCGAAAGGCCCCCCGCCCCGCCGTGCCCAGGCCGGACCAATGGCGCCGGGCGCAGTCGAGGAGATTGAAGGTGCCCACGACATTGGTCTCGACGAAGGCCGCCGGGCCGTCGATGGAGCGGTCGACGTGGGACTCGGCGGCGAAGTTGACCACGGCATCCACGGCATAGTCGTGGAGCAGGCGGTCCACCAGCCCCCGGTCGCCGATGTCACCCTGGACGAAGACATGGCGAGGATTAGCCGCCAGGGGCGCCAGGGTGTCCAGGTTGCCAGCGTAGGTCAAATTGTCCAGGTTCACCACCTGAGCATCCGTCTCCCGCATCAGGAAGTGGACAAAGTTGGCGCCGATAAATCCGGCACCGCCGGTCACCAGGATGGTTTTCATCGCATCCTGATCCTAGAAGGGGATGTCGTCATCGAAGTCCACTGGCGCGGGTCCACCGCTCGGGCCCCCGGCATTGCCCGCGGACTTGCCGCCAAAGTCATCTTCCCAGCCACCACCCGTGCCGCTGTTTGGCCGTGCCTGTCCGCCGCCCTGGTTGTCATAGGGCGCGGAGGTGCCAGCACCGGCAGCACCGGCGCCACGGCTATCGAGCATCATCATGGTGCCGCGCATATCAACAACGATATCGGTGGAATAACGATCCTGGCCATCCGGGCCCTGCCACTTGTTGGTCCTCAACTGGCCCTCGATATAGACCTTGGAACCCTTGCGCAGATATTGGGCGGCGACCTCGCCCAAGCGCCCAAAAAGGGTCACGCGATGCCACTCGGTACGCTCCTGAGCCTCCCCCGTATTCTTGTCCTTCCAGGATTCGCTGGTGGCGATGCGGATCTTGGTCACCGCCATGTTGCTCGGTGTGTAACGGGTTTCGGGATCGGCACCCAGGTTGCCGATCAGCATGACCTTATTGAGACTTCCTCTGGACATGGGCTCCTCGTGCCATGAAAGGCGGTGAACACCCCTCTGAGGGGCGCAATTGGCGATATGAATTCAGTCGGGGTCCATCCGCCACAAGGGCCCAAAACCCCTCAGGCCCCCGTGGAGAATAGATGCAATCTTGCCCAATCGACCTGGCGCTTGTCCACTTTGAGGTAGGCAACGCCCTCCTCGACCGCGACCAGGGCCTCCTCGACCCCCGGGACCGCCAACAACTGGCCTCGAAGGTCTGGATCGGCCGAGCGGTCGCCCACGCGGATCATGTGGGTGACGACCTGCCGTGGGCGGCGCATGGAGAGGGCGGCCAGGAACCAGACGAAAACGGCCCCGGCGCAGAAGATCAGGACCGCGTTAGCGCCCCAATGCTGTTGAATCCAGCCACCTACCAGGCCACCGAGAAAGGCCCCGGCAAATTGTGAGGTGGAATAGACGCCCATGGCGGTGCCCTTGGCCCCCGCGGGGGCAATCTTGGACACCAGCGACGGCAGCGAGGCCTCCAGCAAATTGAAGGCGGTGAAGAAGACAAAGAGCCAGAAGGCAATGGCAAGGATGCCATGACCCAAGGCATTCAGCCCCAGCAGTGCGGCGACCAAGGCCAGCAGAGCGCCGAGAAAGACAGGCTTCATGCGCCCCTTGGTCTCTGCCTGGATGATAAAGGGGACCATGGCGCCAATGGACAATAGCAGAACCGGCAAATAGACCCACCAGTGGTGGACCGGTTCCAGACCCTGAGCCCGCATGGACAGGGGCACCACCAGGAAGAGGGCCGTCAGGGTCAGGTGCAGGGTAAGGACGCCGATGTCCAGTCGCCGCAACTCGCCATCCGCCAGGACACCGCGAAACTGGCTGGCCACCGGCTCGGCGTCCCGGTGCAGACTGGAATGCGAGGGGCTCGGCACCACCAGGATCAGGATGAGAATACCACCCATGGCCAGGAAGGCGATGAACCAGAAGAGGCCATCGAGCCCTACCCAATGGGCGATGGCCGGACCCAGCACCAGGGCCAGGGCGAAGGAGAGGGCGATGCTCATGCCGATGCCGGCCATGGCGCGGGTGCGCACCTCCTCGCGGGTGAGGTCCGCCGTCAGGGCCATGACGGCGGCGGCGATGGCCCCACTGCCCTGGAGCACCCGCCCGAGGATGATGCCATGGATGTCATCCGCCAGGGCCGCCACCAAGCTGCCAAGGGCAAAGAGCAGCAGGCCTCCCAGGATCACCGGCTTGCGGCCAATGCGATCGGACAGCATGCCAAAGGGGATCTGCAACAGGGCCTGGGTCAGGCCATAGGCGCCAATGGCCAGGCCGATAAGCAGGGGCGTCGCCCCAGGCACCTCCGGAGCATAGAGGGCGAAGACCGGTAACACCAGGAAGAGGCCGAGCATGCGCAGGGCAAAGATGCCCGCCAGACCCACCGAGGCGCGCCGTTCGGCGGTGGTCATGGAGATGGGCGGTGGTCCGGAACGGCTCATATCGTCTTTGCGTCGGCTGCGAAGGGCTGTTCATAATAGCAGTTTTGCCCCACCCGGCTGTAGGCCCATGGACAGCATCCGAATCCGCGGCGCCCGAACCCACAACCTCAAGAATATCGATCTGGATCTGCCCCGGGACCGCCTTATAGTGGTCACTGGCCTCTCCGGGTCCGGCAAGTCCTCCCTCGCCTTCGACACTATCTACGCCGAGGGCCAGCGCCGCTATGTGGAGTCCCTCTCGGCCTATGCTCGCCAGTTTCTCTCAGTCATGGAAAAGCCAGACCTGGACCAGATCGAGGGCCTGTCGCCAGCCATCTCCATCGAGCAGAAGACCACCTCCCACAACCCGCGCTCCACTGTAGGCACCATCACCGAGATCTACGACTATCTGCGCCTCCTCTACGCCCGGGTCGGCACCCCTCGCTGCCCCCACCATGGCGAGACCCTGGACGCACAGACCATCAGCCAAATGGTCGATCAGGTGCTGGCCCTGCCGGCCGGCGACAAGCTGATGTTGCTGGCGCCGGTGATCTCCGAGCGCAAGGGCGAGTATCAGCGCCTCTTCACGGAACTCAACGCCCAGGGCTTCGTCCGCGCCCGGGTGGATGGCGACCTTTTCGAGCTGGACCAGCCCCCCGAGCTAGATCTCAAGCGCAAGCACAGTATCGAAGTGGTGGTGGACCGCTTCCGTGTCCGCGACGACCTGCGGCCGCGCCTGGCGGAGTCCTTCGAGACGGCCCTGAACCTGTCCAGCGGCATCGCCCGGGTGGGCTGGATGGATGAGACCGACAAGCCTGAACTCATCTTCTCCGCCCGCTACGCCTGCCCCATCTGTGGCTACAGCCTACCGGAGCTGGAACCTCGCCTCTTCTCATTCAACAACCCGGCCGGGGCCTGTCCGAGCTGCGACGGCCTGGGCGTGGAGCAATTCTTCGACGCCGACAAGGTGGTGGTCCACCCGGAACTGAGCCTGGCCGGGGGGGCGGTACGCGGCTGGGACCGGCGCAACGCCTACTACTTCCAGATGATCCGCGCCTTGGGCGAGCACTATGGCTTCGACGTGGAGGACACCTGGATCGAGCTGCCGGAACAGGTCCGCCAGGTCGTCCTTTACGGCAGCGGCAAGGAGCGCATCAAGCTCAAGCTGCCACACGAGCATGGCCCGGCCAAGGTCCGGCCCTTCGAGGGCATCCTGCGCAACATGGAGCGCCGCTACCGGGAGACGGACTCCATCACCTTACGGGAGGAACTGGCCCGCTACCTCTCCCACCAGGACTGCCCGACCTGTCAGGGCACCCGCCTTAACGAAGCGGCACGGAACGTCTTCGTGGCCGACCGCGGCCTGGCCGACGTCACGCGCCTGCCGGTGGGCGAGGCCCTGGGGTTTTTCGAGACCCTGGACCTGCCGGGCCAGCGCGGCGAGATCGGCACCCGCATCATCAAGGAGATCGCCCAACGACTCCACTTCCTGGTGGATGTAGGCCTGGACTACCTGACCCTGGAACGGAGCGCCGAGACCCTGTCCGGCGGCGAGGCCCAGCGCATCCGGCTGGCGAGCCAGATCGGCGCCGGCCTGGTGGGGGTCATGTACATACTCGACGAGCCCTCCATCGGCCTGCATCAGCGCGACAATGCCCGCCTGCTCGGAACCCTGACCCATCTCCGCGACCTGGGCAACACGGTCATCGTCGTCGAACATGACGAGGAGGCCATCCGCGCGGCGGACCTGGTAGTTGATATGGGCCCCGGGGCGGGCGAACACGGCGGTGAAATCGTGGCCCAGGGCCATGCGGATGAGATCGCCGCTTGTCCGGCCTCCCTGACCGGGCGTTATCTCTCTGGCGAACTGCGCATCGCCATCCCGGCCCAACGCAGCTTGCCGGACCCGCAACGCCAACTCCGCTTGCTCGGCGCCAGCGGCCATAATCTGCGCGGGGTCGATGTCGCTATCCCGGTGGGCACCCTCTGCTGTATCACCGGGGTCTCCGGCTCCGGCAAATCGACCCTGATCAACGATACCCTCTACCCCCTCGCCGCCCGCCACCTCAACAACTCCAACCTGCAGCCGGCCCCACACCGGGGGGTGGAGGGCCTGGAATTCTTCGACAAGGTCGTGGATATCGACCAGAGCCCCATCGGTCGCACGCCCCGCTCCAACCCGGCTACCTACACCGGCCTCTTCAACCAGGTGCGCGAACTCTTCGCCGCCGTGCCTGAAGCGCGCACCCGGGGCTATTCGGTGGGGCGTTTCAGCTTCAACGTCGCCGGCGGGCGCTGCGAGGCCTGCAAGGGCGACGGGCTCATCCGGGTGGAGATGCACTTCCTGCCCGACATCTATGTCCAGTGCGATGTCTGCAAGGGCCGGCGTTATAACCGCGAGACCCTGGAGGTCCGCTACAAGGGCAAGACCATCGACGAGGTCCTGAACCTGACGGTGGAACAGGCCCAGGAATTCTTCGCCCCCGTGCCAGCCCTGGCACGCAAACTCAAGACCCTGATGGACGTCGGCCTCTCCTATGTTCGCCTTGGGCAGAGCGCCACCACCCTCTCCGGCGGCGAGGCCCAGCGGGTCAAGCTCAGCCGCGAACTCTCCAAGCGCGACACGGGCCGCACCCTTTACTTTCTGGACGAGCCGACAACCGGCTTGCACTTTCACGACGTCAAGCAGTTGCTGGACGTCCTGCACCGCCTTCGCGATCACGGCAATACGGTGGTGGTCATCGAACACAACCTGGATGTCATCAAGACCGCCGACTGGATCATCGACCTGGGCCCCGAGGGCGGCGACCGCGGCGGCGCCATCATCGCCACCGGCACCCCCGAGCAGGTCGCCGCCGACCCGGCCTCGCACACCGGACGCTATCTGAAGGCCCTACTGGAAAGGGGGTGGTAAGATGAGGGCGTGCGGATAGCTGGCTTGCCGCGGGCAGCGGTCTTTACCGGGGTTGGATCCTGGCCTAGACTCAACCAGTGTCAGCCAGCGCTGCCTGTGCGAAAATTCCGGGCCTTGTAGTTACCCCCGGCCCTTCCCGCCTTCATCATGTCCTCCGAAGTCTATTTCTCCCCCCTTAATCCACCGCTGCCAGTTGCACTAGGCGAGCGTCACCAATGGGGCCGCCTTTACGGCTCCAGCGCAGCCTTGGCCATTGCGCGCGCGGCGGAGCAAGGGGAACAGCTGGTGCTGGCGCTGACCCCGGACGTGCAGGGGGTGGCGCGGCTGACGGCGGAGTTGGGCTTCTTTCTCGACGACCCGAATGTGCCCGTGCTGGGCTTCCCGGACTGGGAGACCCTGCCCTACGACGTCTTTTCACCCTTACCGGAGTTAATCTCGGAACGCTTGCTGACCCTGCACCGGCTTCCCGCCCTGAAGCGGGGGGTGCTGGTGGTGCCGGTGGCCACCCTGCTCCAGCGGCTGGCGCCCCGGCATTATGTGGATGGCCATTCCC
>JBFZDM010000053.1:0-4992 GCA_041307365.1 Chromatiaceae bacterium
CGGATGAAGAGCCCAGGCCGGTGGGTGCATCCCTGCCCGGGGCGCGGACGGATGCCACCGGTCAGGCCAGCCTGCCCCTGGAGCTACCTGAATTGCCGGCGGTGAGTCGTCCCAGTATCGCCAAGGTCGAGATTCGTGTCCTGGAGAGCGGTGGCCGGCCGGTGGAGCGCACTCTGGAACGTCCGGTTGCGGACACTCGCCCCCGGCTAGGCCTCAAGCCCTTGTTCGAGGGCGCGGTGGACGAGGGCGGCCTGGCCGCCTTCGAGGTTATCGCCATCGCCCCCCATGGCGAGCGCCTGGCCCAGCAGGGCTTGCGCTGGACCCTGTCGCGGGTAACGACCAGCTTCCAGTGGTTTCAGTACGACGGGCGCTGGGACTATGAGCCGGTAACTCGCCGCGAGCGCGTGGCCAGTGGTGATCTGGACCTGGGGACGGACACCCCGGCCCGCATCGAGGCACCCGTGGAGTGGGGCGGGTACGAGTTGGCGGTGGCCGGCGCCGAGACCGGACCCATCCCTGTCAGCCTTGGCTTCGAGGCGGGCTGGTATCTGGCGCCCAAGGCCCTGGACACCCCCGATCTGCTCAAGGTCTCCCTCGACAAGCCGGGCTACCGCGTGGGCGAGACGGCGCGGGCGCGCATCGAGGCCCGTTTCCCGGGTACAGCCTTGATCCTGGCCCTGAGCGATCGGCTGCTTTCTATTCAGGAAGTCCAGGTTCCGGCGGAAGGCGCGACCCTGGAGATGCCGGTCACCGCCGACTGGGGCGCCGGGGCCTATGTCACCGCCCTGCTCTACCGGCCCATGGACCTGGCCGCCAAGCGCATGCCGGGGCGGGCCATCGGCCTGGCCTGGGCGGGGGTGGACCCAGGGGATCGCCGCTTGCGGGTCCAGGTCGCGCCCATCGGGCCGGTGGCGCCGCGCCAACCCCTCGGCCTGGAGGTCTCGGTGCCCAACCTGCCGCCGGGCGAGGAGGCCTATGTGACCCTGGCGGCGGTGGACCTGGGCATCCTCAACCTGACCCGCTTCGCGCCACCGGCCCCGGACGCCTGGTATTTTGGCCAGCGTCGGCTCGGCATGGAGATTCGCGACCTCTACGGCCAACTCATCGATCGCATGCAGGGCGCCCCTGGCGTGGTGCGTTCGGGTGGCGATGGCGGCCTGGTGCGTCTGGAGGGACCTCCACCCACCGAGGACCTGGTGGCCTTCCACTCCGGCATCCTGCGGCTGGACGAAGCGGGCAAGGCCCGTGTCAGTTTCGCGCCGTCCGACTTCAACGGCACCCTCAAGCTCATGGCCATGGCCTGGACGGCGGCCGGGGTCGGGCATGGGGCGGAGGATCTGGTCATGCGCGATCCCATCGTGATCCAGGCCAGCCTGCCGCGCTTCCTCGCCCCTGGCGATAGCTCCCGGGTCCTGCTGGAGCTGACCCATGTCTCCGGGCCGGCGGGCCGTCTCGAACTCGGCCTGGAGGCCGAGGGCGAACTCGTCGAGTTGGATGCCGCCAAGGCCGCCCCGCGCGGGCTGGAGCTGGCCGACGGCGGCCGCGCCCGCCTCGAGGTGCCGCTTAGGGCGATCGGGATGGGTGACGCCGGCCTGCGGGTTCGGCTGAGGACCCCGGATGGCCGGGAAATCGTCAAACCCCTACGGTTGCCGGTGCGCGACAATCGTCCGCCCTTGCGTCTGACCCGGGTCGAGACCCTGAAGCCCGGTGGGCGAGGCCTGGTCCTGTCCAAGGATTTGTTCGCGGACCAGCAACCGGGCTCCGGCTCCCTATTTATATCCGTCAGCGGCGCGGGCCGGCTGGATCTGCCGGGCTTGCTCCAGTCCCTGGATCGCTACCCCTTCGGCTGCGCCGAGCAGATCGTCAGCCGTGCCCTGCCCCTGCTCTATCTCGATAAAATCGCCCTGACCGCCGGCCTGAGCGGCGAACCGGAGGCGGGTCCGCGCCTCCAGGACGCTATCGCCGACCTCGTCGGCAAGCAGGGGTCGGATGGGGGCTTTGGGCTTTGGGGCCCGGGTGGGGATGACCTCTGGCTGGATGCCTATGTCACCGACTTCCTCACCCGCGCCCGGGAAGCCAGCCAGGTGGTGCCCAATGTCGCCTTCGAGTTGGCCCTGGATAATCTGCGTAACCGTCTGGCCTACGCCGGTGATGTGGGGATGGGTGGTGAATCTGGGGGCGAGGATCTGGCCTATGCCCTCTATGTCCTGGCCCGCAACGCCCGCGCCGTCATCGGTGATCTGCGCTATTACGCCGAGGCCAGGCTTGACGCCTTCGCCACTCCCATGGCGCGGGCCCAGCTCGGCGCCGCCCTGGCGCTCTATGGCGACAGGCCCCGCGCCGATCGCGCCTTCGCCTCTGCCCTGGCCCTGCTGGACGAGGGCGAGGCAGGGGATGGCTGGCGGCCTGATTACGGCTCTGGGCTGCGCGACGCCGCTGCCCTCCTGGCCCTGGCCGCGGAGAGCGGCACCGGGGCCGTCGATCTGGCCGCCCTGGCGGCGCGGATTGACACCTTGGGTGCCCTGGACGACCGCCTCAGCACCCAGGAACAGGCCTGGCTCTTGCTCGCGGCGCATTCCTTGATGGAGGGTGCCGCCAAGCCGCGATTGGAGTTGGATGGCCAGATCTCGGAGGGCCCCCTCTTTCGGCGCTTCCAGGTCGGGGATCTGGCCGCTGGGCCCGCGACCCTGGTCAACCGGGGGCAGCAACCGATCGAGGTCCTCGTAACCCTGTCCGGCATTCCCACGGCGGCCCCTCCCGCCGGTGGTCAGGGCTACGCCATCGAGCGTGCCTACTATGACCAGGAAGGCCAGCGCATCCAGCCGGAGAATCTGGCCCAGGGCCAGCGCCTGGTCGTCCTCGTCACGGTAACCGCCGACCGGCCCGGCGCGGCGCGTCTGCTCCTCGATGACCCCTTGCCCGCCGGTTTTGAAATCGAGAATCCCAGTCTGCTGCGAGCTGGTGATCTCCAGGGCATCCCCTGGCTGGGGGTGCTGGAGACCAGCGCCCACCAGGAATTCCGCGCCGACCGCTTCGTCGCCGCCGTCAATCGTCAGGCCAGTGACCCGACCCGGTTCCAGCTCGCCTACCGGGTCCGCGCCGTCACTCCCGGCCGCTTCCAGCACCCGGCCGCGACCGTGGAGGACATGTACCGGCCGCGGCGGCGCGGCTGGACCGGCGAGGGCGTGGTGGAGATTGTGCCGAGCCAATAGAGGGGAGGCGAGGGCCGGGGGTTCGCCCCGGTCCTCGTCTTGGTTTGGTGTTGACCGGGGGGCGGTCCTGAGAATCGGTTCATAACCAACCCTTGCAGAGGCGGTGTTACGGCTTCGAGGGTTGTTGAGCCTGACTCACTGGTTTCCGAAGCGCCACCTATTGAGGTCGAGTGGCGCGCTGGGCTGATCAAGGACCCTCCCGGCGAGGGTACCTAACCTGCGGCGAATAGCGTCAGCATCAGCTCGGCATCATCCAGTAAACGATATTCGGGGCTTTTGCCCGATAGGCGCTCGCTGTTTTCCAGGATGATGCGAACCCCTTCCCCCCGCTTGTCCATAAAGGTGCGTCGATCGGTATTGACCCAGTCGCTATCGGTTGGCACCGGGCATTGGGCCAGCAGGCTGGTCAGGGTTTCATTGCGGGCGGACTGCCGATACGGCAGGCTCTCGACCGTCAGGGTATTGGGGATGGCCCCCGGCGAGAATATTTCCAGCCGATCCGCAAACATCCTGAGCCGGACTTTTGAGCCATAAATCGCATAGTCCCGGTGCGCCACGGCATTAACCAGGGCCTCGAACACCGCCGTCAGATCATATTGGGGAATATCCCGGCGACCCAGGTTCTTGGTTGCCGCTACTTTCATGTTGCGGGCAACAAACCGGCAGGCTTCGCTGATCTGCTCATCCAGAGGCCCCGCAAGATCTCGTGCATCCAATTGGTAATGCGCACCGCCGTCCGCGCTGGCCGGCGATGTCCCCCGATAGGCGACCGCCTGCACGAAGGCGTTAGGTATCCATCTTCGCGGTTCCCGACAGGCCATCAGGATGCCGGCGACCGAGGGGTGAGGGATGCCTTCGTCGTCCCGTGCGACCAGTCCGAGCTTGTGGAGAAAATCCAATCCCTGGTCCCGGGTGCGCGCCGTGCGGAACCGCTCGTAAAGGGCAGGGGCGAGTGCCTCCACTGGCGCCTGCACCACCGGCTGCTCGTCGAAGCGGATCAGGCGCGTCTGGCTACGTTGTTGTCCCAGGCGGATGATGTATTCCGTGGACATTTTGCGCTTGCTGCTGCCCATGCGATGGAAGTGGCCATTAGGACTTTCATGCACGTACAGGCTGCGGGGAATGTCCACCTTCAAGACGGGAGCGGGCATGCCCGCGGCATCCGGTAATTCCCATTTCTCAATCCGGCACAGCGGCGGCGGTTTGATCCGATCATTGCAAATGCCCAGCAGCCAATGCTCCAGGAGGGTTAATTCCTGGATGCTCATCCCGGAGGGTTGCCCTGTCCTTTCATCGATACCCAGAACCAGTACCCCACCGGAACTGTTGGCGAAGGCGGCCAGCTCGTCGGCCAAGCTATCGGGATGCGGCCCGGTCACTTTGTCACCGCGAAAAGTCACGGACTTCAATTCCAGGCGACTGTCCTCGCCCAGCCGAATTTGCGCTAGCAATTCTTCTTTCGTGTCAAACATGGTGCCGTCAGCCCTGGGTATTAAACGGATTCTTCCTCGGATATCCGCATCGAAGGGTTATCCATTAAGGCACGCAACCGGTCGATGGCGGCCTCTACCGCGCGCCCTCTGGCGGCGATGGCCTCCAGAATTTCCTGGGGTGAGCGGATATCGCGTTCCAGGCGAACGCTCGGGTTCACGGCCTTGAGATCGAAGCAGGCGGCATCGATGGTATCCGCCGTCGCTTGGTTATCGCGGGCTTTTCTCTCCGTGGTCAGGAGAAGGTCGCGGTAGCTGGTGAGTTCCGCATCCTTGACCCCGCTCTTTTT
>JBFZDM010000092.1:0-6060 GCA_041307365.1 Chromatiaceae bacterium
AGGCCCAGGTCCAAAGCGAGATGCTGCGCCACGACCAAGACCAGCGGGCCCAGGAACAAGAACGCAAGCTGCTGGACCTGGCCCGCAACGGCGTCGCGCGGGCCGAACGCCTCAAGACCCAACGCGCCGGATCCGACGCGGACCTGGATGCGGCGGAGCAGGCGGTGGCCCAGCAGACCCTGGCGGTGACCCAGCGCGAGCGGGATATCGCCGATCACTCGGCGCGACGAGCGGCCCTGGCGGCGCGCCTGGCCAGCGCCCGGGCCAAGGTCGAGGAAATCGCCCTGGGGCTGGCCCGGTCCCGGGTCCTGGCCCCCTTCGAGGGCCTGGTGGCGGGGGTGGAGGCTAGCGTGGGCGATCAGGTCAAGGAAGACGCCCTGCTACTGCGCCTCTACGCCGTCGCCGATCTGGAGGTGCGTGCCCGCATTCCGGCACCCTATCAGGCCGAGATCGCCGCCGCCCTGGCGGCAGGGGTGACCCTGGAGGCCACCGCCGCCGGCGGCCTCACGCGCTTGCGGTTGGAGCGCCTGGCGGGGGAGGCCCAGCCCAGCGGGGCCGCTGGCCTCTTCCGCGTGCTGGCGGGGGGCGAGGCCCTGCGCCTGGGTCAGATGCTGGAGTTGCGCCTGTCTCGTCCGCCCCGGGATGACCTGGTGGCCCTGCCCTTCGCCGCCGTCCAGGGCGGCGATCGCATCTACCGGCTGGTGGACGGCCGCCTGCGCGGCCTCGAGGTCGAGGTCCTGGGCCCCTGGTCCGACGGGGGCGAGGAACGCCTCCTGATCCATTCCCCCGCCCTGGCCGCGGGGGACCGGGTGCTGGTGACCCACCTGCCCAATGCCTTGGACGGGCTCAAGGTGGAGGCCTTGCCATGAGCGCCGCCGTTACCCGCCGCGACCCCAACGCCGTCCATCGCCGCGACCTGCTGGGCATCTTCGCCCACCACAAGGTCGCCGCCAACCTGCTGATGAGCATGATGCTCCTGGCCGGGGCCCTGGCCCTGGACCGGCTCAACGTCCAGTTCTTTCCCAGCTTCGACCTGGACATCATCACGGTACGCGTCGTCTGGGGGGGGGCCAGTGCCGAGGATGTGGAGGAGGGCATCACCAACCCCCTGGAACAGCGGCTGCGTACCCTGGACAAGCTGCACAAGATGACCTCCACCTCCGCCCAGGGTATCTCCGCCATCACCCTGGAGTTAATCGAGGGCACCGACCCCCTGCTGGCCCTGGACCAGGCGCGGCGCTTCGTGGACGAGTTCCGCAACCTGCCCCAGGACGCCGAGAAGCCCGAGGTGGCCCTGGCCACCCGCTACGAGACGGTGGCGCGAATCCTCGTCACCGGCCTGGAGGACCCGGCGGAGCGGCGGACCCTGGCGCGCCGCTTCGAGACCGAGTTGCTGGACGCCGGTATCGACCGCGTCGCCATCGAGGGCTTGCCCGAGGAGCTGATCGCCATCGAGGTGGCGCCGGGCCGGCTGGAGGAACTGGGGCTGGGGCTGGACGCCATCGGCGAGCGCATCGGCGCCTTCAGCCGCGACCAGCCCGCCGGCCAGGTGGGGCGGGAGGAGGGGGCGCGGGAGTTGCGCGGCCTGGACAAGCGCCGTGACGCCCTGGCCTTCGGCCATCTGCCCCTCTTGACCGAGGACGACATCCGCGTCGACCTGGGGGATGTCGCCACCATCCGGCGGGAGGCCCGCGACGGGGAGACCCGCCTGTCCCTGAACGGCCAGCCGGCGGTGGAACTGACCCTGCAGCGGGCCGAGCAGGGCAACGCCCTGGCGGCGGCGCGGGTGCTGACGGCCTGGCTGGAGAAGACCCGCCCCCAGCTCCCCCCCGGCGTGGCGCTGACCCTCTACGACGAGTCCTGGCAGCTCATCCAGGAGCGCATCCTGCTGCTGGTCAAGAACGGCGCCAGCGGCCTGGTGCTGGTGGTCGCCATCCTCTACCTCTTTCTGACCGGCCGCGTCGCCTTCTGGGTCGCCTGGGGCATCCCCACCTCCTTCGCCGCGACCCTCTTCATCCTCTACCTGGCCGGCGGCAGCATCAACATGATCAGCCTCTTCGCCCTCATCATGGCGCTGGGCATCATCGTTGATGATGCCATCGTGGTGGGCGAGTCGGCCCTGGCCCATTACCAGATGGGGGAGCCGCCCCTGCTGGCGGCGGAGGGCGGGGCGCGGCGCATGCTGGCCCCCGTCATCGCCTCCTCCCTCACCACCATCGCCGCCTTCATGCCCCTGATGCTGGTGGGGGGGCGCATCGGCAACATCATGGGCGCCATCCCGGTGGTCATGATCAGCGTCATCCTGGCCTCCCTGGTGGAGAGCTTTTTCGTCTTGCCCGGCCACCTGCGCCATGCCTTCCTCCATGTCCACCAGGCCGGCCCGGGCTCCGTGCGCGCCCGGCTGGACCTGGGTTTCGCCTTCCTGCGCGACCGCCTCTTCCGGCCCCTGGCGGTGGCGGCCATCCGCCAGCGCTGGGTTACCCTGAGCCTGGCCCTAGCCGCCCTTATCCTCGCCGTCGGCCTCATCGCCGGCGGGCGCATGAAGTTCGTCTTTTTCCCGACGCCGGAGGCCCAGGTCATCCACGCCGACGTCACCTTTGTCGCCGGCACGCCCCGGGCGCGGGTGGAGGCCTTTGTGGACCACTTGCGCGAGACCCTGGCTCGTACCGAGCGGGAACTGGACCAGGGACCCCTGACGCGGGTCGCCGTCGCCGTCCAGGGCGCCAAGGCCAGCGGCGGCGCCAGCGCCGAGCAACTGGGTGGGCTCAAAGTGGAACTGACGGCCCCGGACGCGCGGACGGTGCGCAACGAGGAGCTGATCGCCGCCTGGCGCGAGCGCATCCAGATGCCCGCCGGTCTGGAGGCTTTCACCCTCACCTCGCGGCGCATGGGGCCGCCGGGGCGGGATCTGACGGTGCGCCTCACCGGCACCCAGGCGGAAGCCCTCAAGGCGGCGGCCCTGCTGCTGACGGAGGCCCTCGCCAGCCTGCCGGGGGTGGGGGAGGTGGAGGACGACATGGCCTATGGCCGCGAGCAGCTCATCTATCGCCTGACCCCGGCTGGAGAGGCCCTGGGCCTGACGGTGGCGGACCTGGGCCGCCAGTTGCGCACCGCCTTCGAGGGCCGGCTGGTGCAAATCTTCCAGGACGGGCCGGACGAGGTCGAGGTGCGGGTGCGCCTGCCGGCGGCGGAGCGCGACCGCCTGGGCAGCCTCTCCCGCTTCGCCATCCGCCTGCCCACGGGCGAATCAGTGCCTCTGACGGCGGTGGCGGAGTGGCGGTCGCGGCGGGGCTTCGAGGTCCTGCGCCACGCCGAGGGCCGGCTGGCGGTGGAGGTGAGCGCCGACGTCAACCCCCTGCTGACCTCCGTCGATGCCCTCATCCGGGGCCTGGAGGACCGGACCCTGGTGGAACTGCGCCGGGCCTATCCCCTGGTGGACTACAGCTTCGAGGGCCGCTCGGCGGATCAGCGGGAGACGATGGGCGACCTGCGCCAGGGACTGGGGCTGGGCCTGCTGCTCATCTATCTGGTCCTGGCCTGGGTCTTTGCCTCCTACGGCTGGCCCCTGGTGGTGATGACGGCCATCCCCTTCGGCCTGGCCGGCGCCATCTTTGGCCACTGGGCCATGGGCCTGGACCTGACCCTCCTGTCCCTATTCGGCTTTTTCGCCCTGTCCGGCATCGTCGTCAACGACTCCATCATCCTGGTCAACTTCTACCAATGGCTGCGCACCCAGGGCATGGCGGTGCCGGAGGCCCTGGTGGAGGCCGCCTGCCAGCGCCTGCGGGCCGTGCTCCTGACCTCCCTGACCACCATCGCCGGCCTCTCGCCCCTGCTGCTGGAGACCTCCTTCCAGGCCCAGTTCCTCATCCCCATGGCCACATCCATCGCCTTCGGCCTGGCCTTCGCCACCGTCCTGGTCCTGCTGGTCATCCCCGCCCTGCTGTCGGTCCATGAGAGTGCGCATCACCGGCTGCGGGGCTGGTGGAGGCGGTCGGGACTGGCGCGGGTAGGGGAGGGGCGCGGGTGAGCGGGGTGAGGTGGGGTGGCGACCAGCGGTGAAAGAAAGGCCCTTTGCAGGGTCGGATCGGTGAGAAACGCCCCGCGATCCAGGCCAGCGCGGGAAACCGGCCAAAGGCAACTCAAGGTTCCGCGGCAATCTTACCGCGCCCGTCCCCGATGACCACCGCCGTCTCGTCCACCCAACACCCGGTCACCCCAGGGATGGACGGCAGGTCGAACATGGTCCGCTGTAACAGCCCTTCGAGCACGCTGCGCAGGCCCCGGGCCCCGGTGCCGCGGGTCTTGGCCTTGCGGGCTATGGCGGCGAGTGCCTCCAGGGTGAACTCCTGGGCGACGCCGCAGAAGGAGCACTGGTGGACGGTGTCGGTCATGCCGCCCCAGTTGGCACCTGGGTACGGCGCAGCTCGGCGATCCAGGCCTTTTGGCAATGGCGCCGCTGGCGCCGCGCGACCAGGGACTCGACCTGATCTCGCACCTTGGCAAAGGGCAGGCTGATTCCGGCGTGGATCTTCTCGCACCACAGCAGGTGGAAACCCAGCTCCGTACCCACCACGGTGCTCAGCTCGCCCTCGGCCAGGCCGAACAGGGCCGCATCCAGTTCCGGGTAGAGCTGACCCCGAGGCAGGGTCCCCAGGCGCCCATCGTCCAGGGCGCTGGGGCACTCGGAGTGGCGCCGGGCCAGGGCCCCGAAGCGATGGGTGCGTCCCGCCAGCCGCTCGGCCAGCCGCTCGATGCGGGCCAGGGCCGCCGCCGCGCTGTTCTCCTGGAAGTCCTCGTTCACGGTAATCAGGATCTGGCGCACGCCGCGCCGTTCCGGGCGGGTGAATCGATCCCGGTGAAGTTCGTAGAAGAGGCGCAGATCCAGGTCGCCCAGGGTCGGGGCGCGGGCCCCGACCCGGGCCATGACTGCGTCGAATGTCAGCTCCCGATGCAGGGCGCGGCGCAGGCCGGCCTGGTCCAGGCCGTTGCGGGCCAGGTCGTCCGCCAAGTCGGCCGGGTCCGGGTAGCGCCCGGCGATCTCGGCCAGGGCCGCGTCCAGTTGGGGCTCGGGGATCACGAGGCCGCGGGCCTCCGGCGCGCCCAAGACCAGATCCTCCAGGTCAAAGGTACGGTCCGCCTGGCGCCTGGCCTGGGCAAGCTGGTCCGGGTCCAGGGCCTCGGGGTTGCGTTGGTAGCGCTCCTGGGCGGCACGCAGCAGGTGGTAGCCGTACTCGCGCGGGCGGTGGTTGGTGCTCATGGGGATCTGGCCTCGGACTCGGCTGGGGGCTGCGGCCCCGGGGCTGGGGTCAGGGCCGACTCCGGGACCTGGAGGGTGTTGCACCCCGGGAAGTAGACCTGGTAGGAGAACGGGCCCTCGTCCGTGGCAATCACCTTCACCACCTCGCCGACCTCGCCCGGCTCCACCAGGACCCGGCCCTGGATGGCCAAGCGGACCCGGGCCGCGACCTGCTCGCGGAACTCGAAGCGGCTCGGGACCCAGGGCGCGTCCTCCGGCTGGAGTTCCTCCTCCCGGCAGCCCACCAGGCGCTGGGCCTCCAGAAAGTGGACGGAGTAGATGAGCTGGTCCTGGAGAAAGGTGCCGACATCGCGCACGAAGCCGACGCTGCCGCGCGGGATCAGCAGGGCCCCGGTGGCCTGGCCCGCATAGGTCCCGTCGTTGCGGATGTTGCGCAGCACCCGCACGGCCTCGCCGTACTCGAATCTAGGCAGCACCGCCGATCTGCCCCGTGAGGTCGGACAAGGCCACGCTCGCCGTGCGCGCGCCCTGCAGGCGGAAGACGCGGAAGACCCGCTCGGTGCGGGCGTCGGAGCGGACGAAGTCCTCGTAGGCCCCAAGCAGCAGATCGGCATACAGGGTGCGGCGGGTCTCCGGGTCGGCGGGCCTGCCCTCCGCCTGGCCCAGGTAGTCGTGGAAGCGTTGCAGGATGTGCAGGCGGTTCACATGCACCACGGTGGGATCGTAGTCGATGCCGAAGTAGTCGAGGAAGTCCTCGGCGCTGGACAACTCTTCCAGGTCGAGGTCGAGGTCGGTGTGGG
>JBFZDM010000108.1:0-15720 GCA_041307365.1 Chromatiaceae bacterium
CAAGGGCGTCGCCAATTTCTACCAGAAGCGGGGCCGCCATATCGTCACTTGCAAGACCGAGCACAAGGCGGTCCTGGATACCTGCCGCCAACTGGAGCGCGAGGGCTTTACGGTCACCTACATGGACCCGGAACCCACCGGTCTCATCGATCTTGCAAAGCTTGAAGATGCCCTGCGTGGCGACACCATCCTGGTGTCCCTGATGCAGGTCAACAACGAGATCGGCGTCATTCAAGACATCGAGGCCATTGGCGAACTTACGCGGGATCGCAACATCCTCTTTCACGTGGATGCCGCCCAGAGCGCTGGCAAGGTGCCCATTGACCTGGAACAGACCAAGGTCGATCTCATGTCCTTCTCCGCCCACAAGATCTATGGTCCCAAGGGCATTGGCGCCCTCTACGTGCGGCGCAAGCCGCGGGTGCGCCTCGAGGCCCAGATGCATGGCGGCGGTCACGAGCGGGGCATGCGCTCCGGTACCCTGCCGACCCATCAGATCGTCGGCATGGGCGAGGCTTTCCGCCTGGCCCGGGAGGAGATGGCGTGCGAGAACGAGCGCGTGCTAGGACTGCGCCGCCGCCTCTGGGATGGCCTGCGCGATCTGGAACAGGTCTTCCTCAACGGTGACGAGGAGCGGCGGGTGGCCGGCAACCTCAATGTGAGTTTTGCCTATGTGGAGGGGGAATCTCTCATCATGGCCCTCAAGGACCTGGCGGTCTCCTCCGGTTCCGCCTGCACTTCCGCCAGCCTGGAGCCCAGCTATGTGCTGCGCGCCCTGGGCCGGGAGGACGAACTGGCCCATAGCTCGATCCGCTTCTCCCTGGGGCGGTTTTCCACCCAGGAAGAGGTGGACTACGCGGTCGCTAAGATTCGCGATCAGGTTACCCGGCTGCGCGAACTCTCGCCCCTCTGGGATATGTACAAGGATGGCGTGGACCTTACCGCGGTCCAGTGGGCGGCGCACTGATGGTTTTTTCAAGGCCCCCGGCCTTCGGTGATTCATCGAAAACCGGGACCCTGTCTTCATGCGAGGTGAACGGACATGGCATACAGCGAAAAGGTTCTGGATCATTACGAAAACCCACGTAACGTGGGCAACCTGGACAACGCCGATCCCAGCGTCGGCACGGGCATGGTCGGCGCCCCCGCCTGCGGCGACGTCATGCGCCTGCAGATAAGGGTCAACGATCTGGGCGTCATCGAGGATGCCCGCTTTAAGACTTACGGCTGCGGTTCCGCCATCGCCTCCAGCAGCCTGCTGACTGAGTGGGTCAAGGGCAAGACCCTGGCCGAGGCCCTGGAGATCAAGAACCAGGACATCGCGGACGAACTGGCCCTGCCACCGGTCAAGGTTCACTGCTCGGTGCTGGCGGAGGACGCCATCAAGGCGGCCATCCATGACTACGAGCGTAAGCGGGCCTGATGGGATTGAGTTGGCATCCGGCCTGGTCAGGACTGGTTCCGGCGGGGTTCGAGCGAGGCTACGTGGAGATGGGCGAATGGCACCCGCCCCAGCCCGTCGCCCCTCTAGCATACCCCGGAGTTCTCGACCCATCCGGGCTTGTTGGAAGTCCCCAAGCCCGCCCCAACTTGCGACTGGTTTTTTTGACAGCCTGCTCGGGGGAGCAAGATTGACATGGGCATTTCGATGACAGCCGCCGCCGCCAGGCATGTGCGCGGCTACCTGCAGAATCGCGGCAAGGGTATCGGTATTCGTCTCGGGGTGCGGACCTCGGGTTGCTCCGGCATGGCTTACGTCCTGGAATTTGCCGATCAGTTGGAGCCCGATGACCAGGTATTTGAGACGGAGGGCGTCAAGGTGATCGTGAATCCCAAGAGTCTCGCCTATCTGGATGGCACCGAACTCGACTACACCCGGGAAGGGCTCAACGAGGGCTTCAAGTTCAATAACCCCAATGTCAAGGATGCCTGCGGTTGCGGCGAGAGCTTCAACGTCTGAGGCACCTTGGGACCCATGACACCGTGCTTGATTTTTCCAGCAATCATTTCGACCTCTTCGGCCTGCCCGCGGTGTTCGCGCTGGATTCCGATCAGCTCGGTGGGCGCTACCGCGACCTCCAGCGGGAGTTGCACCCGGACCGCTTCGCCGCCGCCGGGGAAAGGGAGAAGCGTCTCTCCCTCCAGGCATCCACCCTGGTCAACGAGGCCTACCAGACCCTCAAGGACCCTCTGTCCCGCGCCCGCTATCTCTTGACCCTGCGCGCGGGGGCTGCCGGCGATGACAAGGAGACGACCCAGGACATGGCCTTCCTCATGGAGCAGATGGAACTGCGGGAAGCCCTGGCGGTGGCCCCCAAGGGGCCGGACCCTTATGGCGCGGTAGGGGAGGTGATGGCTCGGCTATCCTCGCAGTCCAGTCAATTGACCGCCCAACTGGCGTCCTGCCTGGAGACCAAGGAGGGGACGGATCTGGCGGAGGCTCGGGAGATTCTGCGCAAGCTACAATTTGTTCGCAGGTGCCAGGCGGAGGCGGAAGCCCTCGAAGCTGACCTCGACGAAGCCTTATGACCCCTGGCAGTCTGGGCATCCTGTCCCCCAAACCGAACCCCATCCGGGTTACTGCGTCAGCCCCCTTGGCCCCGCCCGGCACCCCAGCCGAGGTGGATTCGGCCAGGGGAGGAGGCCCCGGCAACCAACTGGCTCCATGCCCTTGACCGGAAGAATTCATGGCACTGTTACAGATCGCGGAGCCGGGCCGCTCCACTGCCCCCCACCAGCATAGTCTCGCCGCCGGCATTGATCTGGGCACCACCAATTCCCTGATCGCCACCGTGCGCGGCGGCCAGGCCGAGACCTTGCCCGACGAGGCAGGGCGTCATTTGCTACCCTCGGTGGTGCGTTACGCCGTGGAGGGCCTGGTGGTCGGCCATGAGGCCAAGGCGGCGGCGGTAGAGGATCCCCTGAACACATTGGCTTCCGCCAAGCGCCTGATTGGCCGGGGCATCGCGGATGTGAAGAGCCTCGGCTCCCAGTTGCCTTATGAATTCGTCCGCGCCGACACGGCGGTGCCGCGCATCCGTACCCGGGCGGGGGATGTCAGTCCAGTGGAGGTCTCCGCCGAGATCCTCAGGGTTTTGGCACGCCGCGCCGAGGCCGCCCTGGGGGGGAATCTGACCGGGGTGGTCATCACGGTACCGGCCTATTTCGACGAGGCTCAGCGCCAGGCCACCAAGGACGCCGCCCGCCTGGCCGGGCTCAAGGTCCTGCGTTTGCTCAACGAGCCCACGGCGGCGGCGGTCGCCTATGGCCTGGACCGGAACGCGGATGGCCTTCACGCCATCTACGACCTGGGGGGCGGCACCTTCGATATCTCCATCCTGCGCCTGCGCCGGGGTGTCTTCGAGGTGCTGGCTACGGGGGGGGACTCCGCCCTTGGCGGCGATGACATGGACCGTGCCCTGGCGCAATGGATCATGGCCCAGGCCGGGATGGGTGACGACGCGGACCATGGCATCCTGCGCGGCCTGATGCGCGATGCCTGCGCCGCCAAGGAACTGCTGACGAATCAGCACAGGGCGGCCCTGCGCATCGCCCTGCCCGATGGCCGTCATTGGTACGGCGAGATCGATCGGGCTACCTTCGATGGCCTCATCGACCCCTTGGTCTCGCGGACTATCGCCGCATGCCGCCGCGCCCTGCGTGACGCCGGGCTCAAGATCGAGGAGGTCAAGGATGTGGTCATGGTAGGCGGCTCCACCCGAGTGCCACGGGTGCGCGAACGGGTGGGCGACTTCTTTGGCGTGCCGCCCCTGGTCGATCTGGACCCGGACCGCGTGGTCGCCATTGGCGCCGCCCTCCAGGCCGATGTCCTTGCCGGCAACAAGCCCGATGGCGAGATGCTGTTGCTGGATGTCATTCCCCTGTCCCTGGGGGTTGAGACCATGGGAGGGCTGGTGGAACGTATCCTGCCCCGCAACACAGCCATTCCGGTGGCGCGCGCACAGGAATTCACCACATTCAAGGATGGCCAGACCGCCATGGCCCTGCACATACTGCAAGGCGAGCGGGATCTGGTCACCGATTGCCGTTCCCTGGCCCGGTTCGAATTGCGGGGCATCCCCCCCATGGTGGCCGGCGCCGCCCGCATCCGGGTCACCTTTACCGTGGACGCGGATGGCCTCCTGGATGTGACCGCGATGGAGCAGACCAGTGGTGTCCAGGCGCGGGTGGAGGTCAAACCCTCCTACGGCTTGACCGATGGCGAGATCGAGGCCATGTTGCGTGACTCCATGACCCACTCCCGGGAAGACATGGAGGCCCGCCGCCTGCGCGAGCAGGAGGTGGAAGCCCGGCGTACGGTGGAGGCCCTGCGCGCGGCCCTGGGGAAGGACGGAGAGGATTTGCTCTCGGTGGAGGAGCGGGAACGCATCGACCAGGCTCTGGCGGTGCTGGAGATGGAGCTTCCCAGCGGCGACGCCGCGGCCCTCAAGGCGGCCACCGATTCCCTGGAACGGACCTGTGCCTTCTATGTGGAGCGGCGCATGAATCGTGGCATCCAGAGGGCCATGGCGGGACACAAGGTTGAGGAGTTCGAATCATGACTAAGCTCATATTTCTTCCCCATGAGGAGATCTGCCCCGAGGGGGCCATGATCGAGGCCGAGCCCGGCGTCAGCATCTGCGATGCCGCCCTGGCCAATGGCATCGAGATCGAACACGCCTGCGAGAAGTCCTGTGCCTGCACCACCTGTCACGTCATCATCCGCGAGGGCTATGAGTCCCTGGCGGAGGCCGAGGAAATGGAAGAAGATTTACTTGACAAGGCCTGGGGCCTGGAGCCCGAATCCCGCCTGAGCTGCCAGGCCAGGGTGGGCGACCAGGATCTTGTCATCGAGATACCCAAATACACCATCAACATGGTGTCGGAGCATCACTGAACCCGGCACCTTGAACGGAGAAGAAGCCATGGCCTTCAAGTGGACGGACATCCTGGATATTGCCATCGCCCTGGATGAGGCGCACCCGGAGGCGGACCCGCGTCGGGTCAATTTCGTCGATCTGCGTCGCTGGGTGTTGGACCTTCCGGACTTTGAGGATGACCCCGCCCATTCTGGCGAGAAGGTCCTGGAGGCCATCCAGATGGCCTGGCTGGAAGAGCGCGAGGAATAACCCCGCCCCGCCGGGGCGGGGCAGAGGGTCTATGCTAGCACTGCTCCCAGGGCAGTCCTCGGCAGCGCCAGCCACCCAGGGTGCCGCGGTGGTGATGCTCGTCCAGATCGCCCTCGAATCCCTCGTCCACATGGAAGACATTGCGCACGCCGCCGGCGATCAGGGCCTTGCCCGCCTCCAGGGAGCGCTTACCACTGCGGCAAATAAGGATGACGGGCGTGCAGGGATTGTCCTCGGTGCAGACAGCCCCGCCCAGGAGCAGCTTGCGGATCTCGGTCTCGAAGTGGGGGTTCACGGTCCATTCAGGCTCGTCGATCCAGGCGACGTGGACAGCCCCGGATGGGTGGCCGACAAAGAGATATTCCATAGTCGAACGTATGTCCACCAGTAGGGCGGTCGGGTTCTCCTGGAGCATATGCCAGGCCTGTTGCGGGGTGAGCCCCTTGGGAAGCAGATCGGTCATGGGTCTTGATCCTTGGGTGGTGGTCTATCTTCGTTTCGGTTTATTCTCTGGCGCCAAGCGGCGCCGGGGGGATTTTAGCCTGGGATCGCGGCGGCGCACCCGGCCTTTCAGGCTGGACGATGGGAAGGCCGGCTCCCATCGCTTGATTGAGGCCCAGATGATAACAATACAAGTCCAAGGGGGCTGGCATGACCAGGACTGATTCGATTCCCGAGGGGCGGGCTGGCGCTCCCTGGCGCGAGAGGCTGGTGAGTTTGCTGGCGCGGGGCCTGTCCCTGCTGCCCCTGAGGGCGGCCCATGGCCTCGGCTGGCTGGCTGGCGCCCTGATGGCGCGAATTCCCAATAAGCAGCGCCGCAACGCCCTCGTCAATCTCCATCTCTGCCATCCGGAATGGAGTGAAGCCGAGGCCCTCGATTTCCGGGCTCGCGCCCTGCGGGAGGAGGCCAAGACCTTCGCCGAGGTCGCCCATCTCTGGCTGCGCCCCGTCCCCGGCGTGCTATCCCTGATCCGGGAAACCCATGGCCTGGAATGGCTGGAAGGGCGCGATGACCGTGGCCTCATCGTCCTCTCCCCCCACCTGGGTGCCTGGGAGCTGGCGGGGCTCTATCTCTCCACCCGCGGCCCCACCACGACCCTTTACAAGCCGCAGCCCCTGGGAGACGATCTGGTGCGCCGGGCCCGGGCGCGGGGCGGGGCCGAACTGGCGCCCACGGATCAGACGGGGATCAGACGTCTGCTCCAGGCCCTCAGGCGCGGGGAATATCTGGGGATACTGCCGGATCAGGAGCCCAAGGCGGACAAGGGCTCGGTATTCGCCCCCTTTTTCGGCGTGCCGGCCCTGACCATGCTGCTGGTGAACCGACTAGCCCGCAAGACCGGAGCCCCGGTGGTCTTTCTCTTCGCGCGGCGCCTGCCCAAGGCGGAGGGTTTCGCCCTCCACTGCCTGCCGGCGCCGGAGGGTGTGGACGCGGCGGATGACGAGAGGGCGGCGGCAGCCCTCAACCATGGCGTGGAGGCCTGCATTCGCGTCTGCCCTGAGCAGTATCTCTGGTCCTACAAACGCTTCCGCTCACGCCCCCAAGGTGGTCCTCACCCCTACCGCGGCCCCCTGTGAATGAGGAAGAAGGCGAGGGTGGGCCTTGGGGCCTGACCCAATCCCTCGCCAGCCGCCTATTCGATGGGGGCGGATTCCGTCTCGGTCGTGCCCTTGTTGTCGGTCCAGGTGATATCGACCTTGTCCCCCTTGGCCGCGCCGGTAAACTTGAAGGCCAGATAGGGGTTCTTGGAAACGCCACCGCTCCAGAGGGCGGCAAGGACAGTGCGGTCGCCAACCTTGGCGACGACATTCTGAATGAAATGGGCCGGGATGACCTCGCCGGACTCCTTGTCCTTGGACATACCGTTTTCCATGGGGTGGGTCATGAGCGCCTTGACTTCAGTCGTGTCACCCTTGATCTTGGCCTTGATCTTCATCTGAGATGCCATGCTGTGCTACCTCGCAATCAAATTCGTTATGGATGATCCGATGTCGGGATGGGTCCAGGATCAGCAGCCGCCGACGGTGACCTTGACTTCCTTGGAAGCGCTGTAGATCTTGTCGCCAGCCTTGACCAGGGCCACCAGGTTCGCAGTCTTGCCCATCTTGACGCGGGTAGAGACAAAGGGCACGGCGCCGGCGCCGAGTTCGAAGGAGGCCAAAAGGGGCATCATGTTGCCGGAGGCGACCAGGCTTATGGAGCTGACGCCCTCCAGGGTCGATTCGACCGTGACCGGGACCACGGCGCCGTTCTCGGCGATGTCCGGGGCCTTGAGATCGATCTTGTCACTGGCCTCATGAGCGGCGGTGCCAAGGAGACCGGTGAGGGCCGCGTCCACGCTCTGAGCATTGAAGGCAGCCTCGGGCCAGGCGGCCAGGACCATGCCAGGGGTCAGCAAACCGGCCCCGATCGCGAAGCCTACGGCACCGGCGGCCAGGGAGCCTTTGAGCAAGATTCTGCGTTTTGCGTCGGTCATGAACATCTCCTGTCGAGCTATATGTTGATGTTAGGGTCCGGATCGCCGGGGCGGTCCGGTTGGCGAAAGCCCCGGCGCAGGTGGGATGCCAAGGGCAGGCTTTGGGTCGCATGGATCCGGCGCGACCTAAAACGGAGCACATCCCTGGTTGAAACGTAGCTTAACCCAGCCACTAACGGCTGCAAACTGATTTCGGCCAGGGATGACCCAGGGTGATGCCCAGGGGAACGGGAACCGTCCGGGGATGGGTCCCTTGTCATCTCTCCTTCCTGAACTTGGACTTGGACTTCTCCGCCTCCTTCTGTTCCTCCGCCAGGGCGTCGATACGTACCTGGATTTCGGAGGCTTCGTGGAAGCCGATCCCAGGGGCGCGCAAGGCGAGTTGCAGTTGGTGGAGGGCTGGTTCTAGGTCGCCCTGGAGGTAGAGGGACTCGCCCCGGTAACGATAGGTGGCGGCCTTCTTGCCCGACTTGAGGGCGGCATCCGACATGAGTTGATAAAGGGAGGCCGTGCCTGGTCGTAAGCGGACCGCCCCCTCCAGGGTGGCGAGGGCGCGATCGGGCTTGCCAGCGGCCATCAGGGCCTCGGCATAGGCGACGCGCAGGGGCTGATTGTCCGGATTCAGACCAACGGCGGTCTGGAGTTTGCGGACGGCTTCCTCATGGGCGCCTAGCCTGGTGTCGATGCGGGCGTCAAGGACAATGAATTCCGCCAAATTGGGGTGATCCTGGGCGAGCCCCGCGGCCAGAGGGCGGGCCTCCTGGGTCTGGCCAAGCCGCAACAGGGCCAGGGCCAGGCCATAGGTCTCGGCGGTGCGATTACGCAAACGCCCTGAATTCAAGTTGGCCCTGAAATGAGCCACGGCCTTCGTGGGGTCCTTGTAGCCCAGTTCCCTCAGCCGGGCGCGGGAGAGGTGGAAGCGGAGGTCGTCGGCCCTCTGCTTGTGACCGAATTGTTCGGCGCGGGCCAGGGCATCGGCGATGCGATTGGGGGTGACGGGGTGGGTGCGCAGGAATTCCGGGGCACTGGTGTCGCTGGTGTGGCTGCTCTTGCCCAGCCGCTCGAAGAAGCCGGCCATGGCGAAGGGATCAAAACCAGCGTCCGCCAGGGCCGTGATGCCGATACGGTCGGCCTCTTCCTCGTTGTGGCGGGTAAAGTTGATCTGGCGCTGGAGGGCTAGGCCCTGAATGCCGGCGATGGCCGCCGCGCCCATGTTCGCGTCTACCTGGGCCCCCAGGATGGCCGCGGCGATCAGGAGCAGGGTGGCCGGCCCGGCGATCTGCCTTTGGTCCTCGAAGGCCCGCATCAGGTGGCGCTGGCTCACATGGGCGATTTCGTGGGCGATGACCGCCGCCAGCTCGGATTCCGTCTCCGATGTGGTCACCAGACCGGCAAAGACGCCGATTTGACCGTCGGGACCGGCGAAGGCGTTGACCATCGGCTGGTCGATGAAAAAGAAGGTGAAAGGACCGCTGCCGCTACCGGATGCGGCTACAAGCCGGTTGCCTAGATCTTCGAGATAATCCGTGAGCAAGGCATCATCCAGGACCGGCAGGGCTTTGCGGACGCTGCGCATGAAGGCCTTGCCCAACTGCCGTTCCTCGGCGCTGGACATGAGGGTATCCGCCGAGCTGCCGAAATCAGGGAGCTTGAAGGGGTCTGCCCGGGGGGCAACCCCGGTGACCAGGAGGCCGACGAGGAGGGCGAGCAGGAAAGAAACGCCGCGGAATCTGTTCATGTCAATGTTGGAAATGGCGATGGGGGCTTTGGTTCCCTGGGTGATTATGCCCCCGCCGCCAGGTAGAGAGAATGGAAAAAACGGGGAAGCCCTCAGTTGAGCTGAATGCGCTGCCCCCAGGGCACCTTACCCTGGCCTTTCACCAGCCAGAGCACCGGAAAATTCGGCTCCAGTGGGGGGAACTGGCCCATGGCGTCGGTGAAGAAAACCAGCAGGTCGGGAGGGGGGCCGGCCCGGTCAAGCCAGTCGAAGACCGGCAGGAAACTCGTGCCACCGCCGCCTTTCATTTCGTCGGGCCGACGAAATTCCTCCCAGGGCTCGAAATACCAGGGCGAGCCTGGGCAGAGGCGGGCATCGCAGGCCAGCAGGGTGACGCGGGCGCGCACCTGACCCTTAAGAGCGTCGATCTCGTCAATGAATTCCTGGATCTCCGCATCCTTGATGGAGCCAGAGATGTCCACCGCCACCACCAATTCCAGTTGGTGGCTGCGCAGGGCCGGGCGGATGCAATCGCCCTCGCGCCGGGAGGGACGGCTGTAGCTGAAGTCGTCGCGGGCCGTCACACTCATGAAGCGGGCCAGGAGTTGGCGCCAGGGGACCTGTGGCTGGAGCAGGTGGTCGATAAGGCGCGCCATCTCGCCGCCGAGTTTGCCGTGATGCATGGCCTGCTGGGCGGCGCCAGCCAGGCGTTGATGCCATTGGACGGCGAGGTCCGCCTGTTCGTCGGGGGTCAGGGGGCTGGGCTGGGGCGCGCCGCCACCAGGATCCTTGTTCTTGCTCTCTCCTTGTTGGGGCTGGTTGCCGCCCCCCTGGTCACCGGCATCAGGGTTGGGCTGATCCCCCTGATTGGACTTGTCCAGGTCCTTCTCGGTCACGCCGGACTGGCTGCCACCCCGCTGGTTGTCCTCGTCATAGACATGCCGGTCCAGGGTCTCGGCATCGTCCTGGTCCTCGATGAGGGGATAGATCTCCTCCGCCGTCAGACCTTTGAAGCGGGGGTTGTGGAGGGCGTCCGGGGGTGGCGTCAGGCCGTCGTCGATCAGCAGGGGGTTCACGGCGTGATCGCAGGCCAGGTCCCATTTGCGTCGCACCCGGTGCTGGCGGCGGGCAAAGTGGGACAAGGCGCAGTGCAGGGCATCGTGGGCGAGGACGAACTGGGTCTCATCCAGGCTCAGGCTGGCGATGTAGTCCGGGTTGTAATAAAAGGCACGGGCATCCGTGGCCGTGGTTGGACACCAGCCCGGATCGGCCGCCTTGATAGGCAGGCGCAGGGCCAGGGCGCCGAGAAAGGGCTTGTCCAGGATCAGCCGGGTGCGGGCCGCCGCCAGCTTAGTCTCGATGGCCTTGAGGCTTCCGTCCATGGTCAGCTATAGAGCATGAGGTCAGAGATGGACTCGGCCCAGTTGCCGAAGGCGGGCACCTCGAAAAGGCTATTTCCGATGGCGCGGTGCAGGTCGGAGACCAACATGACGCCCATCTCCCGCTGGGGGAAACGCCCGGCGTAGACCAGGATATGGCCGATGCGCTCCGCGCCGTCGGTCTCGGATTGGGAACGAATGGCACGGCCCACCAGGGCGGCGGCGACGGCGTACTGGAGGTCGATCTCGCGCGGCACCGGCACGGCCTCGCCGCGCACGATGGCATCCAGGTCCGGCATCCGGTCCAGGCTGTTGATAAAGGCGTGCAGCTCGATGCCGGCCGCCGGGCCTACGCAGCCCTGGAGAGTGCCCTGGAGCAGGTCGGGGTCGTCCTCGAACTTGCGCAGCCCGCGGTGGGCGAACTCCCAGGACCGAGGCGAGGGGAAGGCTATGGGGTTGTGGGCTGGGTCGAAATCAAACAGGCGCTCGGGGCGGAAACGCAGGAAGGCGATGACGCGCTCGTCGATATCGTGGGCATAGGCCCAGGCAACCCAGTCATCCAGATGGGTCTCAACCTCGAAGTGGGAAAAGCGGTTGGCCAGGGGCGCTGGCATGGTATAGGTTACGCCCCGGTCGCCCTGGCGATTGCCGGCGGCGAAGATGGCCCAGTGGTCCGGCACCTGGTATTCCCCGAGGCGGCGGTCGAGGATCAATTGATAAGCGGCGGCGGACACCGCTGGCGGGGCCGAGGTGATCTCGTCGAGGAAGAGGATGCCAGTCTCGCCGTGGCGCTGGGTGTCCGGCAGGAGCGCGGGCACTGCCCATTCCACCTTGTCGCCGACGCGGAAGGGGATGCCGCGCAGGTCGCTGGGCTCCATCTGGGACAGACGGATATCGATCATGGGCGCCCCATGGCGGGCGGCGACCTGGGCCACCATCTGCGACTTGCCCACGCCGGGGGGACCCCAGAGCATGACGGGGGTGTGGTGTCCCTGATGGGTGCTGGTGAATTCCCGGTCGAGGACGCGTATCAAGTGGGCGGGGCGCATAGTGGTTATTTCGAGTGCTGAGCGGCAGGCTATGGATTGGGGGCGCTCCCGCGCCGTGATTGAGAAGAACAAGGTAGGGGAACGCGATTTCAGGCAAAATAAGGCCCCTTGCGTCCCATGGCAAGCCGTGCGGCGCAACGGGCATGGGGGGCTGCTTCGGACTGGCGCCTATAAGCAAAACGAAGTATTCTTATGGCACATCCCCTCGCTGTCCTAAAGGTCACGGCTGGGTGCGCGCAGTCGTCCTTTGGAGCCAGGGGAGGCCAGTTCCAGGGGGGACTCCCAGACAGGGTAGTGGATGCGTAATACCCGATGGCTTGGCCGGAAGAACCAAGCACCCCGGGCCCCTGTCCAGAGGCGAGAGACACACGGCAAGGGAGTTGCCGGGATCCTGGCGCAAGGCAGCCGGCGCCTACCGGCCGCGTGAAGAACCAAAATTTTCTGAGGCCCTGACCTCAACATCGCTAAAGCTCGGAGACCGGAATATGAACCAGTTTTACTACGACGCCGTGACAAAAATGGAGCAGATGGGTGTCGATGACGAATACATTCAGGGTTGGCAGTGTGGTTTTCTGCAGAACCCCAAGCGCGAGGAGCAGAGGTTGACCGATGCCTACGAGGCCGGCTATGCCGACGGCGAGGAGAAGAACACCGACAACTTTGGTGACTGGGCGCAGGGCTGATTCCGGTTTCCGGATCGCCTCTCGGCAAAGAGAGGCCCTGGCAAGAGGGCGGGCGAACCCCGCCCTTTTTTTGCGCCCGCTCGATGGGACCTAACCGGCCCGGCCGCAAATCCCATGTGCCGCGATCCATGTGCCCGCAATCATGAACCCCCAAGCCGACCGCCTCCGGCAATTGCTCGCCGGGCCTGATTTCCTGCTCATGCCCTGCTGTTTTGATGGCCTTTCCGCCCGGCTCGTCGAGCGGGCGGGCTTCCCCCTCACCTTCATGAGCGGTTTCGCCGTCTCCGCCGCCCGGCTTGCCCGGCCCGACACGGGTCTCATCTCCTACGGCGAGATGCTCGATCAGGGCCGCTCAATCCTTGAGGCCGTCTCCATTCCCGTCATTGCCGATGGCGACACCGGCTATGGGAACGCCGTCAACGTTCGCCGCACCCTGCAGGGTTACGCCCGCGCCGGCTTTGCCGGCATCATGATCGAGGACCAGGTCGCCCCCAAGCGCTGTGGCCACACCCAAGGCAAGGAGGTAGTGGATCGCGCCGAGGCATATGGGCGCATCCGCGCCGCCGTCGAGGCCCGGGCCGCGGGGGCTGACATTATCATCATGGCCCGCACCGACGCTCGCGCTACCCATGGCCTCGACGAGGCCCTCTGGCGCCTGCAAGCCTTCGCCGACCTCGGCGCCGACATCCTCTTCCTCGAGGCCCCTCGCGACGAAGCCGAAATGCGCGCCTTCTGCGACGCCCTGCCCGGTCCCAAGATGGCCAACATGTTGGAGGAAGGCGTCACGCCCCTGCTGCCGCCGGCGCGCCTCGCCGAGATCGGCTACAAGATCGCCGCCTATCCCCTGACCCTCCTCAACACCGCCGTTTTCGCCATGCGGGAAGCCCTGGCCGAACTCAAGGCCGGCCGTGTCCCGGCGCGTCGGGTCGACTTCGCCACCATCCGCCAGATTGTCGGCTTCGAGGACTACGACCGCCTGCTGGAACGTTACACCGGCCAATCCAAGGACTGAGGGAAGGCGCCGGTGACCGGGACCGGCCAAAAATCAGGGATCGCGCCGAATCCTGCCCCCATGGGTGTAGAATCCCCCGTCAGGTACCCTTAAGATACAGGCCATCGACGCCCGGAATCCCGTCCCGTGACCCTACTCAAGAACGATACCTTTCTCCGCGCCCTCTTGCGACAGCCCGTGGACTACACCCCCATCTGGATGATGCGCCAGGCCGGTCGCTATCTCCCGGAATACCGCGCCACCCGCGCCCGCGCTGGCAGCTTCATGGACCTGTGCCAGAACCCCGAGCTGGCCTGCGAAGTCACCCTGCAGCCCCTGGAGCGCTTCCCCCTAGACGCGGCCATCCTCTTTTCCGACATCCTCACCATCCCGGACGCCATGGGGCTGGGACTGTATTTTACCGAAGGCGAGGGGCCGGCCTTCAAGCGCCCGGTGCGGTGCCAGGAGGATGTACGGCGGCTGGGGGTGCCGGACATGATGACCGATCTGGGGTATGTCATGGACGCCGTGTCCCTTATCCGCCGCGAACTGGGCGGGCGCGTGCCCCTCATCGGCTTCGCTGGCAGCCCCTGGACCTTGGCTACCTACATGGTCGAGGGTAGCAGCTCCAAGAACTTCGCCCGCTGCAAGGCCATGCTGTTCGACCAGCCGGACCTGATGCACGAGTTGCTTGCCATCCTGGCCGAGGCGGTGACCCAATACCTCAACGCTCAGGTCGCCAGCGGCGCCCAGGCCCTGATGATCTTCGATACCTGGGGCGGCTCTCTGACCCCCCGGGACTACCGCGACTTCTCCCTGGCCTACATGGCCCGCATCGTCACCGGCCTGACCCGGGAGGCCGAGGGTCGCCAGGTCCCCGTCATCCTCTTCACCAAGGGCGGTGGTCAGTGGCTGGAGGCCATGGCCGACAGCGGCTGCGACGCCCTCGGCGTCGATTGGACCACGGACCTGGCCGATGCCCGTCGCCGGGTCGGCGGTCGGGTGGCACTGCAAGGCAACATGGACCCCTGCCTCCTCTACGCCGCGCCAGAACGTATCCGCGTCGAGGTCGACACCGTCCTATCGAGTTATGGCGCGGGCACGGGTCATGTCTTCAACCTCGGCCACGGCATCCACCCCGATGTCCCGCCAGACCACGCCGCCGCCCTGGTGGCGGCGGTCCATGAACTCAGCCGACCTTATCACTTGGGTGGGGGCTGTTGACAAGCCTTGAAGGACGGGATCAAGGCTGCCCATCAAGCATGACTGCTGGTCCTCTCCTGCAAGGGGCGAGCCTTCTGCCCGTCTCGCAACGCCGGGGATGGCCGAAACCGCCGTGCGGTCGGGCAGGTTATCCTTTATCCTTTATCCTTACCTGCCGGCCCCTTAGTAGGGGGCAGGCACCAACCGTCGTTTAAGTTGTGTGTTGATTATTCGACCGTTCTTCACTTTGACAATACACCATTCCCAAAGAGACAGAATGATGAATATTTATGTAGGCAATCTGGCATATAGCGTGACCGAAGAGGATCTGAAGGACGCTTTCGGGGCATATGGAGACATCTCGCGTGTCAGCCTGATCACGGACAAGTTTTCTGGCCAGTCCAAGGGCTTCGGCTTTGTCGAGATGCCCAACAATTCCGAGGCCGATGCCGCCATCAAGGGGCTGAACGAGACCCCTCTCAAGGGTCGTAATATCAAGGTCAACCAGGCCAAGCCGCGCGAGACTCCCTCCCGCGGCGGCGGTGGTGGCTACGGTGGTGGTGGCGGTGGTGGTGGTGGTGGTGGCGGCGGTTACGGTGGCCGCGGCAGGTACTGATCGAAGACAGGCCTGATCGGCGCGGGATCGATTCAGGCCTTTCCGATCAAACCCGGTCGTGGGCAGGTCCGGGTCGGCGCTCATGGACTGAGGGTCGAGAGTCCCGCGTCTGGGGCGGCGCGCTGACCCGTGATCAGGGGCGCCTCGTACAAGTAGCCAATCCGGCGCGGGCCAGGTCCGAGGAGTAGCTCAGTTCCTACCAACTAGTCACCAGCTTCCAACAGGTCGTCGAATGGCGGATCGGGGCATAGCGCGATAGGGGGCCTCGTGCAAGTACGAAGCTGCAGATGAGCGAATCAAAGCCTGTCAACTCAACGCATCCGGAACTGGGTCGCCTCGCCGCGCGACGGGGAGCCGCCGACCCGACCGGCTGGCTGAAGTGGCTACCGGGCCTGCGGACCCTGCGGCACTACGAGCTTGCCTGGCTGCGCCACGACGTCGCTGCCGGTCTGTTGCTGACCACCATGCTGGTGCCA